>JANQEB010000226.1 GCA_028278605.1 Candidatus Gastranaerophilales bacterium | reverse complement strand
GGGTAATTTTTTGCAAATATGAAAGTCTAAAATTCTTGCCAAATCACTTCTTTAGAGATATTCAATTAAAAAGTTCTCTTAAATCGGGCTTTTTGGAATTTTGCGTAAGTCCTGTAATATAAGTAACCAAAAAGGCTGACCTTTTCAGCCAGCCTTTTTGCTATCTTTTATGCAGATTTAATTAAAATCCGAAAAAGTCACCTACTCCGCTCCAAAAGCCTGTTTGTTGAGGACAGCATAGTGGAGCTGCTGCTCCTATAATGCGCGGCTGCGGGCAGGCTAAGTGAGGTTCGTAAACTACTCTTTGATTAATAACTGTTCTTGGTTCAACTGTCATCATTGGCTCAGTACATGTTCTTGTCTGATAAGAAATCATAGGCTGACAGTATGATTTTGGTTCATAAACAACCCTTGGTTCATAGATAGTTTTTGACTGGTAAGAAATCACAGGTTGACAGTATGATTTTGTCCTGCAAGTCATTCTTGGACAGCATACTGTGCTTGCCTGGGATACGATTCTTGGCTGGTAAACCACTTGTGGCGGGCAAGCAGGAGCACATACCTGCTGGACAGGACATGGGCATGCGCTAATTTGTGGACAACACTGTGCTTGAGATGGTTGGGCTAAAAATACAAAAAATCCAAATAGCCCCAGTAGTAATAAAAATTTTTTCATATTTCTTCTCCCTTTGGAAACTTAACACACAAAAGAAAGTACTATTTATTTTCACTTTTATAGATGGGTTTTTAATCCATAAAAATGGCTATATTTAAAATAACTATTTTGTATAACTAAATTTTTAAAACCTGATTTAATCTACAAGACTAATCCTTGCAGGTAATTCATTTTAAGATTATTTATTGAAATCGGTATAAATCATAAGCGAATTACTTGACAGGTACAACAATGACGATAAGAATTTTTTCTTATCGTCATTAAATGTAGGCTAACCTATAAAAGTCAGCTGCTATAGGTGCAATTTAATAAATTTATGGACAATAGGTACATCAGGCAGGGTAAATTCATAATTCATAAGCTCAGAAGGATTAACCCACCTGACTTCATCATGGTCATAAAGAGTAAGATCTCCTGAAAGATAGAGAACCCTGTAGGCTAAAAGCTCAATTTCCTTACCATCACAGGAAAAAATACTTGAATCAAAAAATTCTTTTATCTCTACATCAATATTCAGCTCCTCTTTGAGTTCTCTTTTAAGACACTCTTCAAGGGTTTCGCCGTCTTCTAATTTGCCGCCCGGGAATTCCCACTTGGCACCAATGCATTTTCCGGTTTTTCTCTTTGCTATAAGGAATTTACCGTCTTTTTCAATAATTCCGGCGGTTACTTTTTCCACAACTTTATCCCTGCTTTCCGTTTTTTTGAAGTTGTTTTTTGGCTGTTTGCCACAACTGCTCGAACTCATCGGTGTTATGTTGTTGTAAGTCCTTGGTAGCAATGCTTTCCATCATCTGAAACCTCTTTTTGAATTTTTTATTTGCCCGCAAAAGCGCAAGCTCAGGCTCAATGCCATGCCATCTTGCAACATTTACAATGCTAAAAAGAATATCGCCAAGCTCATCTTCCATTTCTTCTTTACTCCGGGCTTTTGCGGCATCCTTAAATTCGTTTATCTCTGCTTCCAGGCAGTCCCAGAGCGATTCAACATTTGGCCACTCAAAACCTGTTTTAACAGCTTTCTTGCTTAATTCCATGGCCATTGCAAGCGCAGGCAAAGTCTTTGCAATTCCGGAAAGCGCGGATTTCCTCTCAGGTTTTTCTTTTTTCTTGATTTCTTCCCAGTTAAGCATGACCTCAGAAGAATCCTTAACCTTTGTATCACTGAACACATGGGGATGACGCCTTATTAATTTGTCTGAAATTACCTTTGCCACGTCTTCTATGTCGAACTTACCTTCCTCCTGTGCAATCTGAGAATGCAGCACAACTTGCAGAAGAACATCACCCAGTTCTTCTTTTAGCTCGCATGAAATACCTGAATTTATTGCATCAAGGGCTTCATAGGTTTCCTGAAGCAAATTTTCCCGCAGGGATTTATGGTTCTGTTCCCTATCCCAGGGACAACCCTCCGGAGAGCGAAGGATTGAGATTACTTCCACGAGTCTTTTAAAATTTTCAAAGCTATTAGCTGCCATAAAATTAACCTGCCATTTAATTCGCAAGATAATTATAGCAAAAACGCAGAATGAATCCTGAAGAAGTAAATGCTCTAAATTTCCTCTTTCAAATCATAAAAATATTTATGTTAATAAAGAATTTTCAGACCCTTTCTGTTTCCATGTATATGGAAATAAAAATGGAAATTTATCTATGCAAATATATAAAAATTTATGCATAATTATTAATTTTTATTAAATTAAAAAGGGATTTTAGCGCCGGCAGAGTAATCAAATGTTACTAAAAAAGGGAAAATACTATGCTAGGCTAAAATACAGGGTAGGTTATGAGGTGTATTATATGAATAACGGGGAGATTAAAGGGGAAACCGGCATGAAGGAATACCATGTCCTGGAAGAAGTGATTGAGGTAATGAAAGTAATTAATACTTTATACAATCAAAACTTACAGGAAATTACTGAGTTTTTAAAAAAACATGCGGGAAAAGTTGGTGAAAACCAGGCTGTAAAAGATTTGCAGAAAGCTATGAATATGCTGAACAAGGGCAAAAAGGATTCGCCGATAAAAGAAAAACAACCATTAAAAGAAGATGGCGAGCTGGGAGAAAAAACTTACGGCAGCCTTATTTTTGTATTTAAAAACTACACACCACGGCTCATAAATAAATTTATCAGAAGGGCTGCAATTAATAATGCAATTTTTGACACTAAAAACAATAACAATGTAAATACTGAAAAAAAAGTGGATAAAATTTATGAAAACTTAAAAACCGATAAGGAGAAAGCAATATGAGCGATAGATTAATTGAAAAATATGTCTGGGTAACCGATGGAGGGTGTCCGGCCTGTGAAGCCCTTGATGGTGAGGAATTTGAAACGATAGATGACATACCTGATAAACCGCACCCAAATTGTGATTACACCATAAGAGAGGTTGACGGGGAGCTTTGTGATTGTGTGGAGCTTTTAGATGACATCGAGGAAATGATTGGCGATGCTCAAAGTTTGCAGGCTGAGGTTGAGGCTGAAAAGTCAGAAATAGAAGCTATAATAGCAGAATACGCAGACTGGGATTCTATGGATGTGATAAGGGCAGTTAGGGATTTGCATAGTCTTTTAAGTCCTTTACAAACACTTGCTTTAAGCATTGGTTACTTTGCTGATGGCTGGTTTAAAACTAAAGATCTAACAGGCACAGGAATAGAAGAAGGTGATAAATATTACCATGCAAAAGCAAATTGTCAGGCAGCGCAACTTGGCATTACAGGTTCAGCTGTAGCAGCAGGACTAAGTGAACTTAAAGAATTTTTGGATTTTTTTTAAGAATGTTATTATTGAGAAAAAAACTATTAAGGAGACTTTAGAAGCATCAGCAAAAGATCAGAAAGCTAACCGTGAGGGTAGAGAAATGGGAAGAAAATATCCATTTGGTAAACCCAGCGATATACTAAAACACAGAATCCCAAAAGACCTTCCTAAAGAGCGCTGGTAGGATGAGCTCTTATGATAAAATAATCGTTATGAAAGATTTTTTTAGAGTATTATACACAATTTTTAAAATAGTATTCTGTTTCCTTATTACCTTTATTCTGGGTATGCAATTTTTAGAAGTTGCGATAAGACCTATTTTAGGTTATGATAACTGGGATTTTCAAATAATATTTTATTTATTGTTCACACTTTTAGCTTTATTTGTCTTATGGGTCGTTTTATTTAGAAAATCCAATATAGCTGTAAAATTTTTATCTATAATCCTGCTCATTTTTCATTTTCAATTACCTCATTTACTGCCCTCAGTAATGTATCAATTTAAACAAGCATCCTGCCTGGAAGATGGTATTTGCTTCGAAGGTGCGGAAGTGTACAGAAAAGGGCAGAAAATAATTATCAACAAAGAAAACTGCTTGAAATACGGCTGGAAGTGGGATGAAAAAAGAAAATGGTGTGATTTAAACGATTAAAAAATATAAAGGAGAGTTAGATTATGAAGGAATACCATGTTTTAAGCCTGTCAGGGGGCAAAGACAGCACTGCACTGGCGTTTTTCATCCGGGAGAACATGCCGGAAGCCCACGAGCAGATAGAATATGTTTTTTGCGATACCGAACATGAATTACCGGAAACTTATGAGTATCTTGATAAAATAGAAGTTTTTCTGGATAAGCCTATCGAAAGACTAAAACCGTATAAAAGCTTTGAGCATTTGCATGAATTACATGGTTATTTGCCCTCTATAACCCGCAGGTGGTGCACTGTTGAAATGAAGACCAAACCATTCAGAAAACATATTTATGATAAGTTTTTAAAAAACGAAGAGGCGCCTGTAAATCTTTACATAGGAATTAGGGCAGACGAAGCTCACAGGGCATCAAGTGATAAAAGCGACGGTAATTACATTAAGGCTGTATTTCCCTTCGTAGAAAATGGATTAAACGGTAGAGATATAAATAATATTCTTGAAAAAAGCGGGATTGGTTTGCCTGAATATTACAAATGGAGTAAAAGATCAGGTTGTTATTTTTGTTTTTTCCAGAGCAAAATAACCTGGATAAATTTATATGAAAATCATCCTGATTTGTTTAAAAGAGCTATGGAACTTGAAACTCCCAGAATTAAAGAAGGTGGTTTCGGTTGGAATATGGACATTTCATTAGAAGAAATGATAAAACCCGAAAATATTAAAAAACAGGACTTACGCAAAGTAGAAAAAATTCATAAAAAAGAAACATCCTGATTCGTCTTTTTATCAAAGAAGTGTCAGGATGTAAATATGAACAATTCTAATTAATTTTCCTTATGTCATTGCGAGGAGGGCACAAACCCTTCAGTGAAGGGTTTGTGCCCGACGTGGCAATCCATATAACTGAAATGTTTTTATGGATTGCGGAGCCTGTGCTGAGCGAAGCCGAAGTATCGTTTCACTCCTCGCAATGACAGTTTTGGCTAACTAGCAACTCAGGTTATTTATAGATACTTTTTATACTATATATAATTAGCTTCTCTTAAAATAGGCCCTGCAATTTGCCGTATTTCCTCAGGGGAATCTTGCATTATGGCACGGGCCTGTTTTTTATAATTTTCACCAAACTTTTTAATATTCTCCCTGAGAATGCCGGGAAGTATATCTGCCGGTTTACCTTCTGTTACCAGTCTGGCTTTAAACCCTCCAAGCCCGGCTTCAGCAAGGGACTTGTTTAACTCCTGTTCAATATCAATGCCCTCCCGGGAATTGGTGGCCCGGAAGTAACCTGATCCGGTCTTGCCTGTCATTTTATCAACAAGCTCTACTAAAGGCCTGGCATCAGAAGAATATGTCAGGGCTTTTCTTGCTTCTTCCCGGACTTTACCTTCACCATGGAGCATTTTATATAAATTACCCATGTGTTTTTTCAGTATCTTTGGGTCCATTCCCTCTGTAAGACGGATTTCCCACTGCCTGATAAGGTCAGAACCCTCTTCTGTCAATCTTTTTGTGGTTAATTCTTTTGCATGTTGAAGCGCTTTTTTGATTCCAATCCCTCTTTCAACTACAAATGTAATAAATAAAGCCCCGCATCCAATCCATTGTAAAGCTCTTCCATAGTCTTTTTCAGCATTAGGTGTCCCTGAAAGTATTGTTACACCGGAAACAGCAAGGGGAACACCCGCTGCTGTCTTACCCATAGCCATTTTTTCAAGGCCTGAGTATGACAAACTTATATTATCAAGAGCCCCGCCGGTTTCTGATGTTTTAAAGCCGACCTTTTTGCCTTTCTCGTGGTTTAACAGGCCTGCTGCAGTCAGTATAACTCCGCCCAGCGCAAGAATTGCCGATGCTGTATGCATTCTGTACGGAGGTGATTTCATCATTGCTTCTGTTACTGTCCTGCCGTCAGCAAGAATTTTTTCATTAAATACAATAGATGAAGACCTTATATTTATAATATTCTCTTTTAAGAATGCAGCTGCGGCTTTGGCTTTATCAGGGTTTAAGAGGTTAAAGAGGTTTCCGAACACTTTTTTAGTTGACCTGCCTACTTCTTTTATTGAATTCCACATATTACCCATTACATAGCTTGTTTTTTCACCGAAAGTTTCCTTGCTTTTTAAAATAGTAGGGTTAAGTTTTAGGGCAGGGTCGTTTTCTAAGGCCCTTCCCGCAAAAATACTTGCCAGCGCAATGCTGAAAAGTCCATATCCCGTAGAAGTATTGATTATCGGCGAAGCTGCCACGTTTAACCCTTCACCCGCAGACATTAACGGTACCCGCATGGCGATTCCGTTAAAAATACCCGCCAGGCCGGAAAATGCTATTCCTATCTTTGCAAAGATAAGGCCTATTTTCCCAAATTTTGACTCGGGTTCTATATCACCTATGCCTTTTTCTTTTTTAACCGGTTTATTCCCGGCGTCGGATTTTTCTTTAATCTTTTTTATGCTTTCCTGAAACTTTACAAATACACCATCGTCTTGATTTAAAAATTCTTTATAGAATGAGCTTTGTTTCTTATATACGGCTAAAGTTTCATTTTTTAGGCCTTCAGGCGAAATCTTTTCTTTATTTTTATGTAAAAAGTCATACATTAAACCGCTTCCACCCACAGCAAAGCCGATTGAAGAGACTAATGCGGTAACAAAACCAAGATATTGGTCAAAAGGGACAGAAGGTTTATAATTTTCGGCAACAGAAATTACTTTAGCAGCGTTAACTCCTTTGAAAGCCGCTTTTTTCTTCTTATTTTTTGCATAGATCAGGTTATTTTTTGCAAATCCACAATTTATATTGTAGTTACTTTTAGTCATATCTTTTAATGCACCTATTATTTAAATTTAAATTTAAATATACTTTTAAAGCAAATAAAACTGTACTGGAAATTTAAGTAATATACAAATTTTTTTTCACCTGCTTAATTAAACCGGCTTGTAATTATTAGTTAATATTAATTGTTTATTATTATTGAACTCCTTTTATACCTTTACATTTAAACTATTTTGCCTGTTTTTTTCTTCTATCCACTGGCAAAACTCATAAAGCTTATGCCTTGCCTTCCCGGTTTCTTCATGAGGAAGGTCATCTGAGAAATTATCTATTCTTAAAATGGTTACACCGTCATAACCTTCATTTATTGCTTCTTTTAAGTTTTCAAAGCCTTCTGCGTATATCAACCTGTCAGGAAGCGCATTTTCACCTTTTATAGTAAGCCCTCTGTTTTGGGCCCCTTTGAGCATTACTTTTGTTAAATCTTTTGCCCTTGAATTCGCATCAGGTTCTCCGTCATCTATATTGTTTTCTTTTTCCAGGCAGGTAAAGTGAACTACTGTATCATTTTTTCTTTTATTTCTGTCATGAATATCTTTTGCCATATCCAAAATCCGGTTATAGCCATAATCGGTCGTCTCTGAATTATAGTCCTGGTCAGTTGAAATTACACCTGCTGTAATTTCCGCCAGCCGGGCATCCTCTGTATCACCAATTTTGTTTCTTCCCATTCTCCAGTGGACTCCGGGGATCTTAAAACCTATATCCGCATTTGTAAAAGTTTCACCGTCAAACACACCATGAGCAGTTTCCAGCATTTGTTTTCCATGCTCAACAAGGCTTCCGTTGTACCAGCGTATAAAGTCTTTTCCATAAGCTGTATTTTCATAGCATTTATTTCTAACAAAATTAGATGCAAATCCATCTCCCTCCCTTGAGTCTCTAGGTAAATACACTAAGTCCTCTATTCTTGTCTTCCTGCTTTGCAGCCCCCATGCACCCTTAATATTGTCAAGTGAGCCGTATTTTTCCCTGGCGAAATTCCTGAAGGATTGTGTGCCGTAAGTGCTATAGCCCACAAAACTGCCCCTGTTTGGATATTCTGCAAGTGTACCCAGGTCATCGCTTAGAGACTCTCCTCTATTTTTAGGGCCGTAAGCCGGATACCTCAATTCGCCGGAAGGTCCGAGGCTTATGTTTATTTCAGTAAAGTCTTGGTGGTATTTATCGCCGAAATGATTTTTAAATTCAGTCATAAATTCCAGGTACTGAGGCATGGCAAATTTGTCAAGCCAGACAGGTATAACATCATCAGATTTGCGTCCCTGCTCGTTTTTATATTGAATATCTGACACCCCCATTGGCCTTTCTGCTTCTTGGCTTGCCTTTCTGGCAACCATATCCCATGCCCATTCAGGAATCGGGACGTTCCCGTTATCCCCGACATTTCCCCCGCATTTATGGAAAGATAAAATCGGGATTATTTTTAGCCCCTTATCTTTTATTGCCCTAAAAGCCTTATCATAATAAGACCAGTCAAACACCTGGTCCCCTTGCCCCTCTACTTTTCCCCACCATACATCTATTGTTACTCCCTGAATCCCCTTTTCCTTAACTGATTGGAGGTCCCTGTCAAATTTATCCCAGTCTGTAATTTTAAGGGGAGCCATGATGTAGTTTGTTATTTGTCTATTACCGGAGGCTTCTCTCGCAAAAGAAAGCGATTTAGCTTTATTTCCGGTATTAACTGTTACTAGCGGGAAAGTACTGTTTATCTGGCTTGCAGGGAACATAAGAAACTTGCCTTTCTGGTTTTTTTTTAAAACCCTCTTCTCATTTAACTGTAGACATATTTTTTAACAAGGATTCAATGCTTTTTCTTACCTGTCAACTTTAAATCATTAAGAAGCCTTCATTCTCTCTTCATTATTTTATTTTTGGTTTGCTTCATCGCTAGTTTTACAAAAACAGTAAATATTTTTTTTCTTTAAAAAATGTATAACAAAATGTAACAATTTTATTTTTTTTGGCTTAAAATCAATGAGGAAAAGTATTGCAACAACTTTAAACCTGACTTAATTTTTCTTTACGTAAATTTAAAATTTTTGGTAGTGGTATAAAAATACGTGATTTGTCATTGCGAGCGAAGCGAAGCAATCCATCACCAAATAAACTCAAGTGGATTGCTTCGTCGTTTCACTCCTCGCAATGACGTAACGTCAAAAAATACCACTATCAAAATTTTTATACAAATAGGCAAGAAGGGATAAAAAAGTATAAAAAATGAGGAATTTAGATAAAATTTTTGATAAAACAGTTGAAAAATTCATAAAAAACGGCATTGAACCCGGCGAAGCCAGGCTTGAGATAAGTTTACTTATCAAGGAAGTTTTTGGGTTTACAAAAAAGGACTTAATTATAAATCCTTCACCCGAATTCCCTGATAACAGGCTTGAAAGGTTTAATTTCCTTGTAAAGCGTCGTTTAGAAGAGAGAATACCTGTTCAATACCTGGTAAACAAGGCTTATTTTATGGATGAAGAGTTTTATGTAAATGAAAACGTGCTTATTCCAAGACCGGAAACAGAGATTCTTGTTGAAGAAGTATGCAACCGGGCGAAAGAAGATGCCAAAATCATAGACATAGGTACAGGCTCCGGCTGTATAGCAATAATGCTTGCTAAAAGTTTGCCCGGAGCAGGAATTATTGCTTCTGATATTTCAATTGAAGCCCTTGAGACAGCTCAATTGAACGCAAAGAAACCTGGAGTTACAGGCAAGATCAGCTTTATACACTCTGATTTATTTAAAAGTATAGATAAACCGGAAAAATTTGATGTTATAGTCTCCAATCCCCCCTATATTTCAATAAAAGAAAAAGAAACCCTCCAGGCGGAAGTTTCCCGGCATGAACCTGCGTCTGCACTTTTTACACAAGACGAGGCAGGAGTTGCTTTTTATGAAAAATTATCCCGGCAAGCCATTTCCAGGCTCAACACTGATGGGTTTTTAGCAGTGGAAATCGGCTTTTCGCAGGCAGAAGCTGTTAGGGAAATTTTTGCCAATAACGGTTTCAGGGATATTCAGGTTAAAAAAGACCTTTCCGGGGTTGATAGAATTGTTATTGCCGGGTAACGGACGTGTTTTTAACTAAACACTTAAAAGCATGTTTTCAATAACCGCTTCCATGTTTTTGCATACTTTTATAACGGAAATCTTCATTTCTTAGTGTTTTCCCAGATTTCAGCGTAAAGTTTTTCGTGATTATTAAGGGAAATATCTATGGTAAATTTTTTTTCAATAATCTCTCTGGCTTTTATAGAAGCATTTTTTCTTAAGTTCTCATCTTCCAGGAAAATATTTATTCCTTTTATAAAATCATCGGTATCTTTATATCTTGCAATATAGCCGGTTTGCATATGAGAAACCAGCTCAGGCAAAGCAGAATTCCCAAAGACAACCACAGGTGTCCTGCATGACATGGCTTCTGCGACTACAAGCCCGAAAGTTTCCGAGAAGGAAGGGTAAATAAACAGATCAGAGGCTGCATAGTACTTTGCAAGCAGGTTTTCATCGAATATGTATGATACATTGAAAAAATTAGTTTCTATATAAGCTGTATGCTCTCCTCCAATAGCCAGGAACAATAAATCATCCCTGTTTTTAAAATATTCATAAGCCTGTTTAACGTAATGACTGCCTTTTTGAGGATTTTCAATGCTATGATCCGCGCTAAACATAAGAACCGTCTTATCAAGAGGCAGGTTCAGCTCTTTTCTGGCTGAATCCCTGTCTTGAGCACAAAAAACTTTTTCGTCTATTCCGTTAGGAATTACTCTTATATCTTTATCCTTTAAAATCCCCCTGGCTGCCCTATTTTTAAGCCAGATAGAAGGGCAAACATAGGTTATATAGGAATTATCATAGACCTGTTTTTTGGTTTTCAGCAGAAAATCAGTTGTATCAGTGCTGATAGCCGGGTAATAATCCAGGTCAGGACAATTTGCGCACCCTGATTGCCATTTTTCGCACTCAAATGAGGATGAACAGTGCCCGGTATATGACTGTTCATCATGTAAAGTCCAGATAGTGGGCTTAAGAGCTGTTAGTTCAGGCAATACAAAAGGTGAAAAATAACCGCCATGCAGGTTATGTAAATGTAAAATATCTGCCTGCCTGAAAAACCCGATGTCTTTTATTTCAAAAGCTCCCAGGTTAAAGAAATAGAGCCATCCAAGCTTATTGTGCATATCAATAAGAATTTTTTGCTCGTCAGACGTATTTCTTGGCGATAACTGCACATTTTCATCATGGATATTGGGAAATTTCTGCTTAACCAGCATTTTGGTATTGTAGTTTTTACGCTCTCTTAAAGGTTTACACAGATTGTTATAAGCTGCTTTTGCTGCTCCGCCCCTGCCTGCAAGAGTATTTATGTACAAAATGTTCTCCGGCTTTTCTTTTGATGGTTTAACAGGGGTGTGCCTGGCCGCATTAGCCTTTAATTTTTCATAATAATCCCGGGCAAACTTTTCTTTTTGTTTTTCTTCAGGCTTAACTAAATTTTTCCTCATATAATTGTTAGCTTTCTTTCGGGCATTGTTTTTCTTAATAGTCTTTTTAGTTTAAATAATAATTTTTTTATCAATTTTTGTCGCTTTTCTTTACCGGGTTCAATCATTTTAAACCTTTTTTCCAGAATCTTGCCAACTGCTTTTTTGTTAATGGTCAAGGATTCAGGGTGGATAATTTTGCCTGTTTCGCAAATTTTGCGGTTTGCCGGCCAGTCATGACTAAATTTAGTATGGGTCCCGTCTATACCATGCCCAATGTTTTTAATCATATTAGCGTTTGGATTCACGCACAGGCCGTTATTTTTAAATACTGTATAAGTCCAGATATAAGCCCAGCTGTTAATTTGCCCTGCGTATAACCTGTCAAAAATATCAAGCCATTTTTTTTGTATGTATTTTTTGCCAAAGGTCCGGGCGATTTGGTTTGATTCTCTGAATTGGGGGTAATCAGACATAGTAATATCAAAGTGCTTCCAGGCGCGTTTCCAGGTTGCCCAACCCCAGCAATGCTCTATAGAAGAAAAATAATAACTTGCATTGCCAAAACTTTCATCTAGCGGGCTTTCCCCGGCTATATGCATAACCATGGGCTCATCCCTGTAATACTCAAGGAGCTGCCCGCAAAAACAGAAAAAACTCTCTGCCGGAACACAATCATCTTCCAGGATTATGCCTTCTTCCTCGTTTTCAAAAAACCAATCAATCGCTGAAGATACAGCTGTTTTTAACCCCAGGTTTTTTTCCCTGAAAAGTGTTTTTACTTCACAATCCCAGTCAATTTTTTCGGTTATTTTTCTTGTTTTTTCACATTTTTCTTTGTCTCCGGGGACATTTTCTTTATGTCCGTCTGCCGCAATGTATAATTTTTCAGGCTTAGCCTTTTTGATTTCATTAAAAACAATTTCAGTTAGGTCTGGTCTGTTAAATATTAAAAATAGTACAGGAGTTTTTAACATTTTGTTTCCTTTTTAGCAACAATTTTTACCTGGTAATTATCATTTTTTAAAGCTGGTTTTTCGCAAATACGGTCAAATAATTCCTGTCCGTATCTTTTTCTTATCTTTATGAAATTTCCGGGCTATTGAAATTTTGTTATTAAAAATTACCACTACCAAAAATTATAGCAATTTATCTTTAAGTGCTCCTCGTCTTAAAAACCCTTTTTAAGCGGCAGGATTTGAAAACCTGCCTCAAAAGCACCATTGTGAACAGAGCACACAACCTACAGGTGCTGTTCATAATGATGTTTAGCCTTTAAACAGAAGTAGCTGACGGTTTAAAAAGCTATAAGGCAATGTCAATTAATGAAAGTAATAAAATTAGTCCTGTAATTTCCATTTTATAAATCCTCCTCAATATTTTTCCATATGTTTACAATTAATCTGGTATTTAAAGCATTCTTTCATAATTCTTGATAAGTCGTTTTCAGAAATGTAAGTATATGAAAGAGCTATAAGGAAAAATATGTTGTATCTTATTTTTGCTGCTCTTGAATATACATGTTTGCATTGTACTTTAACCGGGGTAGAAATTTCGTCATTCAAAAATATCTTACAATTAATATTTTCGCACCCTTCAAGAGATTTATCATGTAAAAAACAAATTCCGCTTCCGCTAATATTTCTTGTTGAGACAAAAAATGTTTCCTTCTCAATAGAATTTTCTGAATAATAAGAAACTTCGGCCCTGACTTTTAGCGGGACCCTGACATATTCTCTTCTTTCAAGAATTTTAACTTCACCGGGAAACCCGATTTTAATTGACTCCGGGTCTTTTTCGTCCGGGCCGAGAAATTCGCATTGCGCAATCAAAACACCGTTTTTTCTATTGAATATTAAGTTTATTAGTGTACCTTGCCTGATTTCATACAAAATCCCCCCTGTTTCGGGAGGATTTACAACTATATAATCATCATGCACCCTTTTAATAGTAGTACTTAAACGATAATAGCTATCGGCATTATCAGTAAATTCTATTTTAAGGGAAGCTGACTCCTTTAAATGATCATATATTTCATTTGTCATGGTTACTATACCAAAAGAAACGGGGTGATTCCCTGAAGTCAATTCTTAAAAAAAGCCTTCTAATGAAACTAATCGAGCATTTCTTCCAATACTTTAGCTCTTTTTTCGCTTAATTCAGTGTTAAAAAATGCATTTTTCCTGATATAGTTTCTCATTGCTTCCCGGATAAGTTCACTTCTTGTACGTTGTTCAGAAGAGGCAATACTGTCAATCTTTTGTAAAAATTCATCAGGCATAGATATTAATACTTTAGCCATAGCAATCCTCGCTTTCCTTTTGTGTGAGTTTAATTTTTATTAACCTTACTGAATATATATTATATCATTATAAATTATATTTTCTATTTTTCTTAACAAAAAATACATAATATATGTTTTATATCTTCTAATACTGCTATTTTAATTGGTTTTCCGGGAAGCGTTATTTTTTTTGAATTTTTAATAATTAACTCGAATTGCTAGTGCACAGTTAAGTAAATTTTATAGAATCGTCATCCTGAGCCCACCCCACCCATGGTGGGGTGGGCTCAGGATGACGGACAAAATTAATTTAACAGAGTACTAGTTAACCCCAATGACGGGTTAAAAATTTTTCAAAAATCTATATGGAATTGTTAAGGGCCGAAGGCCCTTGACTTCCTTCAAGGGCGGGAGTGCGCGGCAGCGGGAGCTAACGCAGTAGCTCATTCATGGTGGGGATTTTTGAAAAATTT
>JANQEB010000225.1 GCA_028278605.1 Candidatus Gastranaerophilales bacterium | reverse complement strand
AAAATTTTTCAAAAATCTATATGGAATTGTTAAATTGCGAAGCGGGAGTGAAGAGCCGAAACAGCTGCGAGGAGCAGATGTTGCAGGCTCAAACTCATTCTAAGGGCCGAAGGCCCTTGACTTCCTTAAGGGCAGGAGTGGTGGGGATTTTTGAAAAATTTTGAACCCGTCATTCGAGTTAAATAAACTGAATGACGGGTTAATTAACAATCCTATACAGAGTTTTGATAAAATCTGCGTTTTATTAAAAACTTTTCAGACACTCTCTTAGTTATGATCGGTTTTTTAAAAATTTGCCCTTTGAATTATCATAAGTTACCATTTAAAATGGTAAAGTACGGACTCGGGTTACTAATTTTCTGCCAAAAAAACCAGGTGAAAACAAATTTATCTTTAACAGGAAAAATAATAAAAATACACTCGGATTTTATATACGTAAGATCCGGGGATAAAGTGTATGAATGCCGCCTCAGAGATCGGCTAAAAAAAGAAAAAACAGAAATTTTCACTGGAGACCACGTCCGAATTGAAGAAATCAGCCCTGAAACTGACCAGGCTGCTATAACCGAGGTTTTTGAGCGAAAAAACCTCATGCAGCGGCCATCAATCGCAAATATTGACCAGGTAATCATAGTGGCATCTTTGGCAGAACCGGGACTTGACTTTCTCCAGCTAAACAGGTACCTTTGCCTGGCAAAACTCAATGGAATCCCTGCGCTTATCTGCATAAATAAGATTGACCTGAGAGATAATGAAGAAAAAATGTTTAACCAAGCCAGGTCAATCTATGAACCGCTGGGCTACAAAGTGATTTTCACCTCTGCACTTGACGGTTCAGGAATTAAACATCTCCAGAGTTGCATCTGCGAAAAAGTTTCTGTGCTTGCGGGAATGTCAGGGGTAGGCAAATCAAGCCTTTTAAATAAATTAAACCCTGAACTTAACCTGAGAACCAAAAACGTAAGCTTAAAAAGCGGCAGGGGAATCCATACGACAAGGCATACAGAGTTAATTGAAATTCCGGTTTCAGAAGGACAGAGTTGCCAGATTGCTGATACACCGGGCTTTAGCTATTTAAAGTTCGATACAATTATGCCTTCAGAAGTTATGGACCTGTTTGATGAAATCAAGAAATTATCAACTAAATGTCATTTTTCTGACTGCCTGCACCTGGAAGAAGCAGGGTGCAATGTTGTAAGTAACCTTAATAAGATTGATGAATCAAGATATTTAAGCTATAAGACGTTTGTTAAAGAGGCGTTTGAGTATAAAAAACACATAACTTCAACAGGACAAAAACAGGAAATGACTGTAAAAACGATTGATTCACCGGGTAAGGAAAAAACCCGTATTTTTAAGGCGGGAAGCCGGGCAAAAGAGGATTCCAGAAGAAAAAGCAGGCAAAAAATTAATCGTGTTTCCATTATGGATGATGTGTACTATAATAAAGACGATTTTGAATAACAGGCAATGATTATAACAATGGTTTCATTTATTTCAGAAAATTTTGACCTTGCCCGGGCTGTTGAACAAGATAAACAGCTAATAAACAGTCATTTAGAAAACTACCTTAAAGTCGGCCAGCCAAAAACCCTCTGGAAAGCAATGCGCTACTCAACCATATCTTGCGGGAAAAGGCTAAGAGCTATTTTATCGCTGGAAAGCGCGAGAATTTGCGGCGGCAACCCGGAAAATGTACTTCCCGCTGCCTGTGCGCTGGAAATGCTTCACGCTCAAAGCCTGATCCATGACGATCTTCCCTGTATGGATGATGACGATTTCAGAAGAGGCAAGCCGTCAAACCATAAAGTTTACGGTGAAGCTATGGCTGTACTTGCCGGAGATGCTCTTCTTGCTTATGCACCGCAGGTTATAATTGAGCATACTCCGGATTCTGTTGATAAAAAAGTTTTATTTCAGCTCATAAACGAGTTTTTACACGCTGCCGGCCCCGGCGGAATTGTCGGCGGGCAGGCAGTTGATATTCAGTCAGAGAATAAAACCATTGGCACCGGGGAATTTGACTATATAATAACCCGTAAAACCGCAGAGCTGTTTAAATTCGCGTTAAGAGCAGGAGCATTGCTTTCCGGGGCTAGCAATGAAAAGCTTGATGTGCTTACTGAATACGGAAAAAAAATTGGGTATGCATTTCAGATAGCAGATGATATTCTGGATGTAGAAGCCACTTTGCAGGAATTAGGAAAAACTCCGGGTAAAGACAGCAAAGCAGGAAAAAACACTTATGTCTCTTTTTACGGGCCGGATAAAGCCATGCGGGATTTAGAGGACTTAACCCGCTCAGCCCGTGAACTTTTGATAAATAATAATATAAATTCATCTTTATTAATTGGTATAGCAGATTATATTACACAGAAAGTCAAAAAATGATTGCGAATACAGGCATTGAAGTTATAATTTCATCTTTTTTAGGGGTTTTTATTGCTCAGTTTATCAAATTTGCTTACTATTATGTAGTAAACAGGAAATTAAATTTCAAGATGTTTACCATCACAGGCGGAATGCCAAGCAGCCATAGTTCTTTTTCTGTTGCGCTCACAACCAGCGTTGGTTTTGTATCAGGTTTCAGCTCGGTTGAGTTTGCTATTGCCCTTGGTTTTGCAGGCGTTGTGATGTATGATGCCGCCGGTTTAAGAAGGGCAGCAGGCAAAACCGCGGCTTTATTGAACAAAATGGTGAATGACTACTATTCAGAAAAAGAATCAAAGGCAAACCAGGAAAAATTAATGGAAGTGCTTGGCCATACTCCTTTTGAAGTTTTAATGGGAGCGATTTTAGGAATTACAATTGCCTGTTTTCTGCATTATGTAGTGCTTTGCGGCACTTGCGTGCCGGTAGTTTATTAATATAAGAAACAACTCAGAAGTAGAAGCGGTCTTGCAAAATGCCTTGTAAAAATCACAACGTCATTGCGAGGCATAAAACTTTGCTTTTAAGCAGAAAGGCAATATCCGAAGCAATCTTAATAACGGCATAGCAGGTAAAAAGATTGCTTCGCAACACGATTATACGTATATATAAGAAGATCCACGGCTCGCAATGACGTACATGCGTTCCAGTGCAATAAAAATAAAAAACTATAATAAGACTTTTGAGACCGCTTCTAGTGGATAGTTAAATAAAATTTGTCTAACAAATTATGTTCATTTTTTATTTTAGCCATATTGCTAGTATAATTTTACTGTTGGTAATTAGGTAGCCGGCTTCAATTAGACAACCGGCTAATCAAATTTTTTATAAAATGTTTCTGGAAACCTGAAAAGGAGTAAGTAAGAGATGAAAATTTGTGTAATAGGTACGGGATATGTAGGCCTGGTAGCAGGCACATGCCTTGCCGAAATGGGAAACGAAGTAATATGCGTTGATAACAACGAGGAGAAAATTAAAGAGCTTGCACAGGGCAAAATCCCTATCTACGAACCCGGCCTTGATGAGTTAATTATTGAAAATACAAGGGAGGGAAGGTTATTATTCACTACAGACCTTGAAAATGCGGTTAAAAATTCACTTATATGTTTTATAGCAGTAGGAACACCTCAGGGAGATGACGGTTCCTGCGACCTGGCATATGTTTTCAACGCGGCTGAAGCCATTGCAAAGGCTATGAATGAATATAAGGTTATCGTAAATAAAAGCACGGTTCCTGTAGGAACAGGCGAAAAAGTCAAGAATTTCATCAAGCAACACACATCTGTCGAGTTTGATGTGGTATCTAACCCTGAATTCCTGAAACAGGGAGCTGCGGTTGATGATTTTCTCAAGCCTGACCGGGTAATTGTCGGTTCGGACTCACAAAGAGCAACTGAAATTATGCAGGAAGTGTACAGTCCCTTCCTGAGAACCGGAAACCCTGTCATAGTAATGGATGTAAAATCAGCGGAAATGTCAAAATACGCTGCTAATTCATTTTTAGCTACAAAAATTTCTTTTATAAATGAATTAGCCAACATTTCAGAAAAAGTCGGGGCTGATATTGAGCAGATAAGAATAGGAATGAGTACAGACAGAAGGATAGGAAGTCAGTTTCTCTTCCCGGGGCTGGGATATGGCGGTTCATGCTTTCCAAAAGACGTAAAAGCCCTTGTAAGAGTTGCACAGGATAATAATGTTCCCTGTGATATCCTGGTTTCAGCTGATAAAACCAATTTTATGCAAAGAAAAATCTTTATAAACAAAATTATTGACTACTATAAAGGCGATCTTAAAGGTAAAAACTTCGCGCTGTGGGGACTTGCATTTAAGCCAAGGACTAACGATATGAGAGAAGCTCCCGCAATTACAATAGCTGAAACCCTAATTGCACAAGGCGCTTCTGTAAAAGCATATGACCCTAAAGCAATGGATGAAGCAAAAAAGATTTTTAAAGATAAAATTTCCTGCGCAACAAGCAGCTACGACGCATTAGAAGGCGCTGATGCCCTTATCCTGGTAACTGAATGGAATGAGTTCAGAAGACCTGATTTTGAAAAAATTAAACAACTCCTTAAAAGACCGGTGATTTTTGACGGAAGAAACCAGTTCGACCCGCAAAGAATGCATCAAAGAGGGTTTGACTACATTTGCATAGGAAAAAGAACAGAAAAAGCACTTGTGGAAGTGTAACTGCTCAGGCCTATTAAATTAAAAATTTTTTAAAATCTATTTAGAATTGTTAAAGGGCAAAGCCCTTTAACCTCAATCAGGGCGGGTGTGGCGGGCGGTTTTAAAAAATTTTTGCAGTACAGATACCTGAGTAGTTACGTGGAAGTTTAATATTCAGTCAGCTCATCAGATTTGTATAAAAATCCATGTACTTCAAGGTTTTCATTTTTATAAATAATGAAAACCTTGTTGCCTTTTACAAGTGCAATTCCTACCGAAGGCACAGCCGCTTTTTGGTCATCATCCAGCTCTATCACCTGAATTACCCGGCATCTTGCGATAACTTTCCTTCCGGTCAGGATTAAAAGGCTTTTTGCATCAGGGGAGAGGTCAACCGCATAAATTCCCGGTTTTACATAATTAAACCCGCTGTCATATGCCACGGTGTCAAAGGTAATCATAGGGTAAGCGGTTTTTGGTTTATCAGTAGAATAGTGTTTTTCTGACCCGTCAACACCTGACCTGTAAGTGTCTTCCCCTGAAGGGTCAGCAGGGTTTATGAGTAACGGGAGTATTAATTGCAGTAAAAAACTTTCCAGCATAAAAGACCTGAGTAAGTTACCTACCAATAATTTTAATGATTTTAAAAATTAAGTACAGAAGTTTTTAAGCTCGAGTTAATTAACCCCAATGACGGGTTAGCTAAAAAACAATTATAGCTTGATAAAAATTCCTTTGGGGCGGGCTGGGAGGG
>JANQEB010000177.1 GCA_028278605.1 Candidatus Gastranaerophilales bacterium | reverse complement strand
TCGCTGATAGAATCAGGTTATGTAGTCCCATACAAAAGAAGCCGCAGGTATCATTATGATGAAGAGCTGATACAGAAAGCCAGGAAACAACTTAAAGGCAGGGATTTAAAGGCAAAACCTTATGAACAGGAAACGCAGGCACATGAAGAAAAAGTTTCGGAAAAACCAATCCCTGATGTGCACACAGAATTTATAGACCTGTACTTTATAGACCCGACTAAATACGATAAACCCGCCAAATATTGCCGGACTTCTGCATGCCAGGCCCTTTTGCGGGAAATAAACAATGCTAAGCAAAGCATTGATTTTGCTATTTACGGGATTTCAAGACAGCCTGAAATATTCAATGCGCTTATTGCAGCTCAGAAACGAGGGGTCAAGGTTCATTGGGTAGCTGATTATAATGAAAAATGTTTCAATATTTATAAAGATACCGAAGAATTAGCTAAATTATTACCGGATATGAGACTGGATGGCTTTATAACTGATTTAGATATGCCATATAAACAGGTCATAAAATACGAAATATATGGACAGGAAGTAACTGCAAAATTTAGCGATAAGGAAATTACAGAATTTAACGAACTTGTTATGCATAACAAATTTTTTATTTTTGATAAAAGTAAAGTCTGGACTGGTTCTACAAATATAAGCTCCACCGGCACCGGCGGATATAATTCTAATGTAGGAATTTTAATTAAATCAAAAACAATAGCAAACTTATATTTACAAGAATTTGATCAAATGTATGAAAAAGGTAATTTCCATAAGCTTAAACATAAAATCCTTAATAGAAAAAACATTAATTTAAATGACGGTTCAAATATTTCTATTTACTTTTCTCCTGATTCAGAAGTAATGAGAGAGGGACTTATTCCGCTGATCAATAATGCAAAAAAATACGTTTATATCCCTATTTTCTTCTTCACAGATAAATATTTGCCTCAATCCCTGATCAATGCTTATGAAAGAGGCGTTGATGTAAGAATGATAATTGATGCAAGTTCAGCAGAGAGAAAATATACAAAGCATAGAATCTTGAAAATGGCAGGAATTCCGGTTAAAGTTGAAAACTTCGGCGGTAAAATGCACATGAAGTCAGTAATTATTGATGATGAATACCTTTTTATGGGTTCAATGAATTTCACATCAAGAGGACAGTATTATAATGACGAAAATATGCTTGTGGTAAAGAATCCGGCTTTAGCAACAGGTTATCGTAGTTTCTTTATGAAACTGTGGAAAGACATTCCTGATAAATGGCTCGTTAATGAGCCTAAAGCAGAGGGATGGGATAGTACAAATTCATGTACTGATGGAATAGATAATGATCATGACGGATATAAAGATAAAATTGATTATAGCTGTCGTTAAGTATGGCAAAACAAGCATTTACTTTCATCGTAGCAGTCTTCGCTTTCAAAAAGAGAATTAGAATACTTTGTTTTTTGCTTTAATCTTTTTTCTATTAGTTTTTGATAATCTTCCCGGATTTTTTTCATATTATCAGGCTTAATCATTTCTTTTAAAGGCATATCCATATTCCAGCCAAACCATTTATTTCTGTCAGTATCATAGCTGTTAAATTCATATTCTATGGCTTTTTGAAACAGGTCGGGATGGTTTTCATATAGATTCAGCCAGTCATTTTTGCTCTGGAAAAAGCAAAAATAGCAGCCTGAGCGTTTGCGCCAATTATAATAATCCGGTAAACCTATTCCGCTTTTTTCAAGAATATTCATTACATCATTTTTTTGTATACCGTTTTCAATAAAGGGATATATTTGATTTATAAGGTTATCGGTTGATTTAATGCTATTTTCAGCCCTTCCGGCTTCATCTGCACGAATACCAATATATAGCTGAACTTGACCTTCACCATCTTTTTTAAATCGGTCATAAATATATTTTCTAAATACTTTTGTTTTTAGTTCAATAGTACACCACCTTTGGGCTATAGATGGCAAAAACCCATGAACTTCATATAAGTGGTCAAAGCTCATATATGGTTTTAACCTTTTAATAGGTTTGTCTAAAAAAACTTCTATCTTATCCAAATAATCATAAGTTTCCGGGATTTCTTTTTCCGTATCGCAAAAAACATATTCTATCTGCTCGTGGACTTCCGGCATATTTTCCCGGATGAAAAACGCCAGTGCAGTGCTGTCTTTTCCCCCTGAAAGGCTTAAAACATGATATTCCTTTATGCCTGTTTCCCCTTTAATCTCCCCGTTATTCATCCGCCATACCTCAAACTTACTCTCCAAGTCAATATACCAGAACAATTAACTCTTTTCAGTAACATTTGATTACGCTATCATTGTGAAAATACATATAAATGTCATTTTTTTTAATAAAACTTAAAATAATAGGTATTAATTTTTTTTATGTGCAAGTTTTATATATATTGAAATAAGGTTTTCAAAAAAAGAGGACTATAAATGTTAAGAATAGGGTCAGGAAACTACAACCTAAATAACTATAATATAAGAAATAATAAAAATATGCAGAGCCAACCGGCGTTCGGCGCAAAAATAACTTCGGATGATATAATTAATATTGCTAATGCAAGCGGCATTACCGGGAGTAGAGTACAACGTCTTGGAGATATGGCTGAGAGGATTAAGACTGGAGGACTTACTCGTTTTTTAGAAAGTCCCATGTATGATGGACAAATGCAAGACATTAAAATGAGACCAGCCCTTCAAAAATTAATAGAAATAGCAGAATCAGGCAAATAGTT
Organism: Candidatus Gastranaerophilales bacterium; assembly: GCA_028278605.1. Taxonomy (GTDB): domain Bacteria; phylum Cyanobacteriota; class Vampirovibrionia; order Gastranaerophilales; family UBA9971; genus JANQEB01. The sequence goes on along the minus strand of JANQEB010000177.1, from coordinate 2,147 downwards.
TATCTATCTGCTTATTTAGTGTATTAGAACCCCATAAAGCAAAAGCAGCACCTACTGCGGATAAACCTAATGCCGCAAGAACTCCCATGCCTGCTGCCATGGCTAAACCGCCGGCAGCCGCAATCGCAATTGTATTCAAGCCGATAAAAGAACCTGACTTGCATAACTGCTTTGTAAAAGATTTGGCTTTAGTTGATGTATCTCCTTCAACAGTCGCGGCGTTATATAAAGCAGGTATTTCAAATAATGAACTTAATGCTACACCAATTATGGAAACCCGTATCAGGGAACACCCTGCTGTCTTCTGGAATATATTGCCTTCAAATGTCTGACCATATAAGGTGTTTTTACCTGAACTAAAAGAAGCTAATTTAGAATTTATTTTTAATTTATCTTTAACCCATTCACCAAATTTCGTATCAGAAAGAGTATTATCATACTTATCTACAGATTTTAAAACTTTATCCAACCACTTGCTTTTATCTCGCCATTCATTTAACAGCGTACCACCTAGAAAGTTCTGGTTGACCTGCACTTTTATAGGACCTGTGCCGTTTTTTATGCTGGAAAGCTCTGCCATTCCTAACTTGACACTGTCCCTTAGATCAGCAGGCATGTTCAGGGCTGCCAGTCCCAGGGTTCCGGCTGCCCTTCCCCAGTTTTCATCATTTACGGCGTCAGGCACAGACATTACCCTCCTGAAGGTCGGGAAAGGACTTAATGCGCCTAATGTGGTTTTCACTGCGCTAAAATCATCATTTGCCCTTAAAGCAGGATATTTGTTGTTAACTTTTAAATCCAGGTTATTAACATCAGCTCCAAGTCTTTCAAGCGGGTTAACTATTCCTTTCTTTATATCTAAAATATCAGCCTGAAGTTCCCGGCTGATTGCCGGGGGATTGTTTTTAAATGCAGCACTGCCCGCTCCTTCTGCCGGGTTAGAAGGCGGTTTATCCGGCACGTAACTAGGATAGGGAAATATGGGATTAATATGAACCATATTACTTCCTGTTTATTTCTGACTTCCCGCTGTTGTTTAAAAGCAAGTTTGAACCAATATACTTATGTATATATATAAAAACATTTTCTTGCCAAAAATTGCTAATTTCAGAGGAAAAATTTACAACTTTCTAAGCCGCATTCCAGGTGTTAGCTATGATATTCATCAGCTCGGCGTTGTTTTTTACATCCTCAACACTGGTTAATGCAATACTATTGGCATCCGCATAAGCCGTCATATCCTGGATTACCTGGTTTATATCACTTGCTGTCAGATATGAACCATCGCTAAGTTCAATTTGCTCTATGCTGTAATCTGTTTTTTTCCACCACAGAAAACCTTTTGTTGTCTTTTGCTTATCGATTGTTAATTGGTCATCCTGGGCATAACTTATTACCAGGTCTTTTTTGTCCATAAAAAAGGCAACTTCATCAGCGAAAATATCAGACCCAAATACAATTTTGTCTTCACCGTTTTTATCATAAAGTTTATCTTTACCGTCTCCTGAATTAAACAGGTAAATATCATTCCCGCTAAAGTCTTTTATGTAGTCATTGCCTTCATTGCCGGAAATTGTATCATTTCCGCAGTAATCATAAATCTTATCGTTGCCTTCACCGCCGAAAATGAAGTCATTACCCCTGTAATCGTGTATATAATCACGTCCTGAACCGGCATAAATTACATCATTGCCGGTGAATTCAAAAATTCTGTCATTTCCCGCCTTTGCATCGATGATACTGTTTCCTGTGCAATCCGTAATGAAATTTCTCTTGTCAGTGCCGGAGGTTAATTCCTTTACAGCTGCTTCTATTTCCGCAAATGTCAGGCTTGAGCCGTCATTAAAGTTGACGGATTCGATTTTATTGCCCTGGTACCAGTCTTTAATTTTTATGCTGTTTGCGGCTTCAGTTATTTTGTTTTCGTCTTTAAAGGCTATGGTTAGGTCATTTTCATCTTTGATAAACACAAGGTCATCCTGGGAAATGTTTTCACCGAACTGAATTTGGTCATCTCCTTCAAGGTCAGTTATATTATCCTGACCGTCTCCGGGGTTGAAGATATATGTGTCATCGCCTGAACTATCTGTTAGCGTGTCATTGCCTGAACCTGCACTGTAAGTGTCGTTTCCTGCATTTCCTTCAAG
>JANQEB010000170.1 GCA_028278605.1 Candidatus Gastranaerophilales bacterium | reverse complement strand
AACTGGATTAACAATAGACCTATGAAAATTTTAGGCTTTAAATCCCCTAATCAAAAGGCTTTAGAACTGAATGTTGCAATTGCTTATTGAATTCGGCATGAAGTTTATATTTTTTATGGCGGGCTTCGCCCGCCTCAGACAGATTGCCACGTCAGGATTTTTCAGAAGGACGAAAAAATTATAAATTCTATCAGTCATTAATCGACCACTACTAAAAATTTATCATTTTGTTTTAAACCACTACCAAATTTTTTATGAAAATAAAGCTTTATTAAGATAAAATTTACATGGTAAGAGGTAAATTTTATGAACATTGAATACAAAAAATCGCTGGAAGAAATTAAAGAAAGCCTTAACCGGGTAAGAGGTTGTCTTTGACCCTGAGGGAAGTGAAAATAGGATAAAAAAGCTTGAAGAAAAACTTCAGGAACCTGACATATGGAACGATCAGCAAGCTGCCCGGAAGTTATCAAGGGAATTAAGCGATCTTAAGAGTGAAATTGAGCAGTATAAAAATTGGAAAACCGCTTTTGAGGACGTAGAAATCCTTCTTGAATTAGTGGACGAGGAGGAGGATGAGTCGTTATACGCTGAAATAGAAGAAAACATCCTGAAACTTCAAAAAGAGCTTGAAAGCTGGGAACTTCAGAAAAAACTCAGCGGCCAATACGACGCATCTGACGCGATTTTAACAGTTAGCGCCGGTGCAGGCGGTACTGACGCGCAGGACTGGGCAGAAATGCTGTTCAGGATGTATCTTCGCTGGGCCGAGCTGCATGGCTGGAAAACAGAGATTCTTGACACGTCAGCCGGCGAGGAAGCAGGGCTTAAAAGCGCTACAGTAAAGATTTCCGGCAAATATGCCTATGGTTATTCACGTGCGGAAAAAGGGGTTCACAGGCTTGTGAGGTTATCGCCTTTTAACGCGAATAACAAACGCCAGACCAGCTTTGCATCTATTGAAGCCAGTCCTGTTATGGATGATATTGAAACAAAAGTTGAGATTAACCCTGATGATATTGAGGTTTCAACTATGAGATCAGGCGGGGCTGGCGGCCAGAACGTCAATAAGCTGGAAACAGCTGTTCGTATAGTGCATAAACCAACAGGAATTGCAGTAAAATGCCAGCAGGAACGCTCACAGTCTCAGAACAGGGAACTTGCAATGCAGCTTCTGGCCTCAAAACTGCTTGCTATAAAACAAGCAGAGCAGGAAAAAAAAATGGCAGAGCTAAAAGGCGAAGTCATGGACGTGAATTTTGGCAGCCAGATCAGGTCTTATGTTTTTCACCCTTATAAAATGGTAAAAGACCACAGGACAAACCACGAAATAGGTAATGTGGACTCTGTTATGAACGGCCAGATTGATGAGTTTATTGAGGCTTACTTAAAGCAAAGTATGTAAAAATTAGCGACTCAAGTTATTTAACCTCAATGACGAGTTCAAAATTTTTCACAGTAATTAGGAACCAAGGTAAAGGAACCTAAAAAAGGGAAATCCCGTCTTTTTTACAGAGTCAAGATTAGAAGAGACAGGATTATGGAAATTTTTGAATGTTTTAACAGTTACTTATTCTACATTTTAGGGATTTTGTTAAATTGTGAGGATAAAACCAAACAACTCAGTTTATCATCACTATTAAAGCGATCACCAAAATATATTCGTAACTTTCTTAGAAAGACTGTGAACTTTGACTATTTGTTCCTCAAGCTAATAGGCATTCTTAATATCAATTTAGCCGAAGGCTTTTTCATAATTGACGGTACTCACTACTCAAAACCGTTTTTTAGAAAGCTAAAATCAATATCCACACTATTTATCGTCCGTAATAGCAGCTACACCAAAGGGTATGAAATAGTTTTACTTTGTTGGAGCAATAACAAGATTACACTGCCAATTTCATTTAAAATTTGGCATAAATATTACGGCAAAACTCAGGTAGATGTTGGCATTGACTTGATTAAATATGCAAGAAAAATTTCAAATGATAAAAATCAAGGTTTTCGAGTTGATGCGTTTTTTAATGCAAAAAAAGTACTTGGTTATTTGCACCAAAATCATATATTTTTCTGTACCCGGATAGGCAGAGGCAGAATATTTTTCGTAAATGGGATAAAGGGTCACGTAAAGACAACCATATTTGGAGAAAACTGCATAAATGGACTACTTCCCGGGATAGGATATGTATGGATAACCAGGTACAAAGGCAAATATTATTGTGCAAACAGATGTCCAAGCTATCAACGACAATTGTATGAGTGGTATGCTGAACGCTGGAAGATAGAATGTGTATTTCGATTTGTTAAATCCGAGTTAAAATTGCAAGACTGTCAATCATTTGAGGCAATTCAGCATTACAATCATATTGGTTTTTGTATTCCTAAACTTCTAGGTTTTTTAAAGACAAAACTCGGACTTGATAAAATCCGAGTTCGTTCAGTGTCATCATTTTTATCTAGAGTTTATGCAATACTTTGCTGCTACAACATAGTCCTAGAGCTTGATTTAGCTATCTGGCAATTCGAGTTATTTAATTTAACTCATTTTAATATACTAATTTTTTTAATGTTTGTGTAATAATGAACAGACAATATTTTTTTCTTTTCAAGAAAAAAATATTTAATTATAATTTATTTTACACTTATGGGGCTGTAGCTCAGACCGGTTAGAGTGCCTGCCTGTCACGCAGGAAGTCGCGGGTTCGATTCCCGTCAGCCCCGCCA
>JANQEB010000169.1 GCA_028278605.1 Candidatus Gastranaerophilales bacterium | reverse complement strand
AACTGGATTAACAATAGACCTATGAAAATTTTAGGCTTTAAATCCCCTAATCAAAAGGCTTTAGAACTGAATGTTGCAATTGCTTATTGAATTCGGCATTTTTTCAAGCTGTATTAGGGTTTAGCTTTAAAGCCCGGTAGTGGTATTTTTTGCCGTGATAAAATATTTTTAACTTATTTGGGGTTTGGTGTAGGGGCGAAGCCCAATGTCGTCAACTTAAGAAAAAAATTCAATTACCAAAACTTTCTCAACATTCCTTAAGGGCCTGCCCGGCTAAAATACACAAAAAAGGCTGCCAATATAATAGGACAGCCTTTTTAATCCTTTATTAAAAGCCTTATGCCTGTTCACTTTTGAGCATATCCTGGATTTTACCCAGTAATTCGTCGCCTTTTTGCTGAATCTCATCAATGACAATGTTTGCTTTATCCTGAATTTCTTTTACGGAATCCTCAGTGTTTCTATAAAGCTCTTCTGACTTATCAGCGATTATTTCCCTGGTTTCCTCACCGGAAGCAGGAGCTAAAAGAAGCCCCACAACTGCACCAACTGCGCCTCCTACTAAAAAACCCGTTAAAAATCTACTCACACACATAGTTAAGTCTCCTTTTCAAATACTGAATACTTACTTTTTCACTAGCTTACTAATAATTGACAGAAGGGTTTCTTTTGTGTAAGCGCCTGCGGTTTTAAGCTGTTTATAGGCTTTCTCCGCTGAATCTGTCATTATGCGCCCGCCCTTGTCAATTCCGTCGCTAAGAGAGTTTATTTGCCTGTTTACATTTGATGAAATGCTGTTTATGTTAACCAGGGTACCCTGGAACTCTTTAATAGTAGGCTCAAGTTCTGTCTGTGTAACTTTAATAAAGTCCTGCATACTGTTAACAAGGTTCGATGCATCTAATAACAGTTTTATCAGGAATACACCGATTATTAAAAGTAAAACCACAGACACATAAATAAGTACCTGAAGAGACCCTGTAACATCAGCTGTAATAGTTGTTTCCAAAGTTTGCCTCCTAGTAACCTGCTTCCAATTCTTCTTTTTCCTTGGCTGAAGCCATTCTACCGGCTTTTACCGCGTCATTTATCTTGTTTATCTGATTTTCCATAGTATATTTTAATTTATCCATACTTTTGTGGAAAACTTCTTTTGCCTGCCGGCTGTCAGTAGGGACTTCCCTGGAAAAATTCTTAGCCATGGATTTTAAATCCCTGCGTAATTCCACGCCGGGTTTTGGGGAAAATATCACCCCTGCAATAACTCCTGTAAGCACCCCAAAAAGTGTCCCGACAGTAAAAATTAAATAATCATCAGAATTTTTAGACATTTTTCCCTCCAATTACCAACTTTTTTATATATTAACTATAAAAACATAATCCTATCCTAAACACAATTTTACAAATGTAGCCTTAAGCCTGTCTCTTAACTTCCATAACTTAAAGAACGTTGAAGCAAGCACCATATTCTTTTTAAACGGCATCAGGGTAAACCTTGAAAGAAATATATCGGCAAATATCCTGCCCAGCAAAAACCCTACTTCCTGCTGGCTTAAAGCTGTGCTTGTCATTTTTACCTTTATGTATTTATTAAACTCTTTTAAGTCATCTTTTATATCCCTAATTGCGGTCGGCATATAGAAATACATTTCATTGACCTCTTTTTGAAGGGTATTAACATAAATATTAGCCCTGATAATCAAATACAGAACAGCACAAAATATCAAAAGCTCAACTATCGCAAAAATCACAAAATTATCTGTCATTGTCTAACCTTAATGCCCTGTATGCTAAACTGTAAAGTATATTATATATAGTAAAACGCAGCCTGTGGTATCCTTTTAAATTTATTATAATCTTTTTTGGGGGAAAATAGTTAAAATATTAACTAATATTATATTAAATTTATCGAATATTTGGAACAGGGCTGTATTATTTTTTTTTAGATAAAATGTAAAAATAGCAGATATGAGAATTTGAAAACCCCATGTTAACCCTGGCTTTAAATAAAATAACCCAAAACCTGGACCTGACTGAACAGGAAGCCGAAGAGCTCATTCATTACATCAGTACAGGAGAAGCAAACTCATTTCAAATCGCAGCCTTGCTGTCTTCTCTGAAGACAAAAGGCGAGGTTATTGATGAGATAACCGGATTTGCCGCTGCAATGCGGAAAATTGCCCTTCAAATCAACACCGAAGACATAGAGACAATTGTGGATTCCTGCGGGACAGGCGGTGATGGTATAAACAGCTTTAACATATCCACTGCTTCCGCGCTGGTTGCGGCGGCTGCGGGGTTGAGCGTGGCCAAGCACACTAATTTCAGCTTTACCAGCAAATGCGGGGGCAGTAACGTACTTGAGGCACTGGGAATCCCTCTTCTTAAAACCCCGGAAGAAGTAAGAAACAGTTTGAAAACCAGGTCAATCGCATTTATCCATGCTCCTTTTTTCCATAAAAGCACTTTACACGTAAACCGGGTAAGAAAAGAGCTTGGGATAAGGACTATATTTAACTTTCTCGGCCCGCTTACAAACCCCGCTTCCCCAACAGGCCAGGTTGTAGGCGTTTCAAACCCGGATATGCCCCCTAAGATAATCCAGGCGCTAAAAAACCTGGGCTGCAAAAGAGCAATGACAGTGTGCGGGATTGACCCAATAATGGATGAAATAAGCATTTGCGGAAAAACTCTTGTCTGCGAGCTAAACAACAATAAAATAACAAGCTATGAAATCAGTCCCGTGGATTTTGGGCTGGAATTAGCCTCTGTAGAAGATATCGCAGGAGACACCCCGGAAGTTAACGCTAAAATCATAGAAGACCTGTTTTCCGGGAAAATAAAAGGGGCAAAGCTGGATATTCTTATCCTTAATTCAGCGGCGGTATTGTGGGCAGGAAATAAGGTTCCCAACCTGCAAGATGGTGTTCGCCTTGCCGCTGAAATCATTGAAACAAAAAAAGCGCTTAATAAGCTTAATGAGTTTAGAAACTAACCGGGACGGTAATCTGTCAGAGGCGGGCTTCGCCCGCCTCTAAATTAATCCTTCTTCTGAAGAAAACCAGCTATTAATTCTCTCGCATCATCTGAGTTAATTGCTTTTAAGAAACTGTCTGTTTCAAGCTCTTCTGGGTTTTCGCCATTTAAAATCCCGTGAATTGCCCTTTTTACAAGGAACAAGGAATTTACAGGCTTACCTGCCAGCTCAAGGCAATAATCAACTGCCTGAGACTCAAACCCCTTACTTTCAAGGATTTTCGTGGCAATTCCAAGCTCTAAAGCTTCATGGGAGCTAATTCCTCTTGAGTTAGCTATAAGATCATAAGCCCTGTTTTTGCCCACAAGCCTTAATAACCTGCTAATTCCGCCATAACCGGGAATTAAACCTATATTTACTTCGTTAAGGGACATAGTTGCTGATTCTGAAACCAAAACCGCATCACACCCCAGGGCTACCTCAAAAAAACCACCTGTTATGAACCCGTTAATAGCAATAACAACGGGTTTTTTATAAGTTTCAATTTTAGTTATCAGACTCCGCGAGGCCTTTAGTTCCCCCTTGAATCTCGCCGGAGCAACCTTTGCCTGCTCAAACTTCGCATCATACTTTTTCAGGTTTACCCCTGCTGAAAAAACCTTTTTCTTACTTCCGGATACCCCGCAAACCGCACTTATAAGTACAACTTTAACCTCTTTATCAGTTTCAAAAGTGTTTAAAGCTTCGTTGATTTCAGGAAAGGTCTCTTTTTCTATTATATTAAGAGTTTCCGGGCTGTTTAAGACGATTCTTCCTATAGAACCGTATTTTTCAGTTTTGATTCTTGTAAATTCATTTTCCATAATTTTACCTGGAATCTAAATCCATAATTTCTTGAAGACTAAGGCCAAAAGCTTTTGCCAGAGAGTCAATTGTATCCAGAGTAGGAGAAGTTTCGCCTCTTTCAATTGAACCGATTGAATTTCTGTTTAATCCGGCTATCTCAGCCAGTTTCTCCTGGGAAATACCCAGTTTAACCCTTTCAATCTTAACTTTTAACCCAAATTTTTTGGACAAATTGTTGTTTTTTATTCTTCCCAATCCTCCCAGTCGTCTTTTTCCTGAAAAATGATGTTATAACCCAGCAGGCCTGCTATTTTCTTTACTTCATCATATTTTATGGTGTTTTTTATTAATTTGCGTGATAAATTTGACTGAGAATCGCTGTATTCATACTCTTTACTTAACCTCCTGGCCAGTTTGCTAAGAGAAACGTCCCTCCAGAGGAGCATCATTTTTATTTGTTCTCTAATCGTATATTCTTTATCTCTTTTAGCCATAATAATGTCATTTTAATATAACTTATTTCATTTATTGACTTATCATCTTTTTTAAGATATAGTTATATCATTAAAAAGATGATCAATATAAAATGAAAAGAAAAAAAATTGAAGAACAGCTGATAAACATAGGAATCGAGTTGAATAAACTTGAAAGTTTATCCAGAATACTGCTTAACTGCATCAGATGCGACGACAACCTGAAAAAGCGGGATATAGAAAGTTTATCATCAGTTTTAAGTCAAAAAATCATCAGCACAAAGCAAAAGTTTAATGATGCGGAAAAAATCCTGAAAAGATAACAGGCTCTAGTTAACTCGAATTACTAAATAGTTGAAAGGCTTGATATGACTGATTTAAAATTCCTTAAAACACCCACCCAGCCCTGGAGGTGGGCGGCGGCGAAGCCGCCGCCTTTTTTCTATAAATTTTTTCGAGTTAGTTAAAATCATAAATCCGCTTGTAGTTCCAGTAGGAGCCAAACACCTTTTTAACATACCTTCTTGTCTGATTATAAGGGATATTCTCGACAAACCTGTCGTAATCATCGGTTGATAACCTGCTTAACCAGGTCTTAACAGCAGTGGGGCCCGCATTATACGCAGCTACAGCCAACATTGAATTGCCGTCAAAAAAATATTCCGTATAGCTTAAATAGGCTGTACCAATACGAATATTTGTCTCAGGATCAAACAGTTCATTGTAATTACAGGACTTAAGGCATTTCCATCTGACAATATCCCTTGCAGTAATGGGCAATATCTGCATAAGCCCCCTTGCATTAGAAGAGCTGACAGCAAACGGGTTAAAATGACTTTCCTCTTTCATAAGTGATATGACAAGCACGGGGTCAAGGCTGTTAAACTCGGCGTTCTTATTGATTTTATCCCCGTAATAAATAGGGTAAATCAATTTCCATTTAGGGTCCTGGCCTGACGGTTTGGTTAAAAGGGCCTTCATTCCATTTCTTGCGGAAACAATTGAGCTTGTTAACACCCCTTTTTGAAGCTTTATCCAGCTTTCTAAAAAGGTATCCTTTTGCATAAAGAGCATTGCAGTATCATAATCTTTTAAGAAGATTAATTCAGCGATTTTTTCGCCGTGTTTTGCTGCTATCTCCTTGTAAGAAAAAGGAAGACCAGGTTTTTTCTCATCAAGCGGAAGCTTATTGTTAGTGTCTGTTTTCCAGCCATTGTCTTTTTTTCCGTTTATTGCATCCAGTCTTTGACTTGCCCTGAAGGAATAATAGCTGTCAGGATACTTCTTTAATAAAACTTGATAGAACTTTTTGGCTTTTGAGGTGTTATTTTTCTTTTCATAAATTTTGCCCATCCAAAAATGCACTGCAGGAGAGGCGTTTGTATTCTCATAAGAGGTTATATGCGCCTCTGCATAATCAATTGCCTTATCGTATTTTGCGTTATCATACTCATACCAGAAAAGGTTCCAGAGGGACTCAGACGCGTAGTTCCCCTCCGGGAAATTCTCGTAAATTTCCCAATAAATCTTTCTGGCTTTCTTTAAAGATAATAACTGGGCTTTATTATAGAGAGAGAAATCTTTTGCGCGGTTTGTCCAGTTTATAACATTTGACCAGCCGCGATACCTGGTATCCGGATTAAGCTTCACATATGAACTCATTGCTTTTTCAATTCTTGCGCGAGGGGTATCGTCTGTTATGTAGTGAGTTATTGCCTTTTTAAAGATGGCAAGCGCAGTGTTCTTATGTCCAATAAGCTGATGACAAAGCCCTCTGTAATACCAGGTTTCATTTCTGGGAAGCTGGTTCAAATATTCAAGCGCTTCCTTGTATTTTTTCTGCATAAAAAGCGCAATACCAATGTGGTTTTTGTCTTTATCGCTAAGCCGGCAGTTAATATCCTCTATGCCTTTGATGCTATTTAGCGCAAAATCCCCGCCCGGCGCCAGGGCTATGTATTTTAGCCAGTATTGTTTGGCCAGGTCTTGATTTTTGGCTTTATTAAGCTCCCCTAAATAATAAAAACTGCCTATTGCATAGTCTGTGCCGGGAAAATTTTCCAGTGTGCTTAGAAATTGTTTTTCCGCCTCAAGGTTTTTGCCCATTCTTAAGTAGGTTTTACCCAGGTTATAACTTGCAATTGGCGCTACCGGTTCTTCAGGAAAGCTTTTTAGTATCTTTGTGTACTTCTGGGCCGCTGTGTTTTCATCCTCTATGGCAGCCGCGCAATCCGCCTGGTGAAACAGCACAATGTCATACAGTTTGTAATTGCCTGAAATTCTGCCATAAGTGTAATACGCTGATTTAAAGTCGTTATTTAGCTGCAAATCACGGGCCTGGGCGTAAAGTTCCCTGGAAGATTCCTCCTCCTGAAAATATTCAGATATCAAAGCCGGTTTATACTTCCATACAAGGCCGGCTACAAGCAATATCGCCGGTATAAGCAGAAAGAAAAAGATTTTTAAGAGTTTTTTCATAAAATTAAATTCATCAAATTTTCAACAACAAAATTATAACTTGAAGAAATTAATTTTTAAAAAATATTAGGTAATGGTAACATATTAACTGGTAAACAATGTCATTGCAAGCCGTGAGTCTTTGAATATAAGCTTAAAACAGCCTTACGAAGCAATCTTTCTTTTGTTATAGTAGGTAAACCAGATTGCTTCGGGGGTGAAATCCACTTATTCACAGATGCTATGATGCTTCGCAACGAATATGAACGAATATGAACGAATATGAGTTCTCACAAGCATTTTAGTTAGTGGTCTTAAAAAATAAAGAAAGGATTTCTCAGAGATGCGACCTGACACACCTTACCGCAAATGCACGTTGAGGAGTGCTATAGTCGGTGGGACCTTTCCATTCAAAATGGTGGTAGAAGTAATCGTGGAAGTTACTACCAATAGGCACTGCTGTCCATACGTGGTCTGGGGTGCAGGTAACACCGTTATCGACGCCGGGACAACCGTTATGGCTCCAGCACTTTGGCGTAGAATGAGTGACAGTATAGTAGCCGCAAAGATCAAGATTATCATACGCTTTGGTGGTAAGAGAGCTATCGCTGTTGGGATCTGTACGCCAGCTCTCCATTTCAGCAAGAGTCGGCAGGCGCCAGCCTGTTGAGTTTTCTGTACATTCACCGTCAACACCGGCACATCCCTCTCCGTATTGTGCGGGATTATCTCCGTTCAGGGCATGACAGGCTTTTACCGCACCGGGATGATTGCATATATACTTATCAGTAGTTCCCGTGGGGTGTCCCGGCACAGGATTTCCACATCCTGAATGTTTACAATTAACTAATGCTCCATACCAGCATCCGGGTTCTTCATCTCCACAAATAGCGCCAACGCAAGGGTTGTGTCCACTATCAGCAATATTGTCATGATATGCAATATTGCAGTTTGTTACTTCAAAATGATAACCTAGCCCTGTCTCCGCAGCAGAAAAAATCGTAGTAGCTCCGTTAGGATTAAAACAAGTATTCACAGGATCAGGAGGACCGTAGTCTGGGCATGCCGAACTGACAAGGTCAGGCGGGCTATCGCCTCCGGCTGTCAGGTGATAATAATCCCCCTCAGGAGCAGTGCTCCATTCAGCGAAAATCTCATCACAATCCCGGTTGTAATTCTCTGTACGCGCATATGCACAATCCCCGGACACATATTCATCCGCGGGAATAGGCCCCTGCGCAGCGGTATTATACCCGCAACCTGTTATTGCCGCGCTGGCCTTGCTTGTCATATTGCAATAAACTTCTATTGTAGGCTCATTA
>JANQEB010000122.1 GCA_028278605.1 Candidatus Gastranaerophilales bacterium | reverse complement strand
AATTCAAACAAATTAATTCAAAAGCTACATAAATAATATTATAGGACTTGATTCTCTATTTATATTTATCCAACAAAATTAATTTAACTGAGTACTACTTCTTATGATATAAAAAGGGCTATATATTTACGAAAATTTTATAATTGCTGTTTTAAAGCATAATCTTAACATATCATTACGCAAAGTATGCAAGTTTTGAAAAAATCTGATAATATATATATTGATTAAATGTGTAAGTCGTTAAATTAAAAACTGCAAATAAAGATATAGATTTTGTAGAGAAACAAAGCAAGAATGTCATCAGACTCGTATAGCAACATAGAACCTGAAAATCACGAAACTATATTAAAAACTGATAGCAAATCGGAAACAGAAGATTCTTATCTTATAAAAGAAGGCGCTGTCTGGAGAGCCCTGTTTGCAAACCTTGGTATTGCTTCGGTAAAGTTTATTTGCTGGATTTTCAGTCGAAGTACGGCAATGCTCTCGGAATCCATCCACTCTGCAGCAGATGCTTTTAACAGCCTGTGCCTGATAATAGGCTTAAGGCGAGGCAGAAGACCGGCTGACAGGTTTCATCCGTTCGGGTATGGGCTTGAAGCTAATATATGGGCTCTGTTTGCCTCTGCGTTTATGTTGATTGGCGGTACTTTTGCTGTATACAGCGGTGCAAATAAGCTGTTTTACGAGCATAACCATACTCAGGAACTTCTGGATAACTACGGTTTAATTGCAGTAACCCTTGTTTTAAGCATCCTGTTTGAAATGTGGGCTTTATTAGGCGCGAGCAGGGCTGTTTTAAACGAGGCTGATGTCAGGTTCAAGGGGAATTTTGACGCGTTTTTAAAGTCCGTAAGACATATTAAGCACATAAAGAGTCCAACTACAAAGTTCGTGTGGTATGAGGATTCAGCGGCGTTACTATGTGTAATTGTTGCACTGGGAGCTCTTTCTATCTCAAAATTTGGCGTAGCTGAAACCTATGCTTACATTCCTGATGCCATAGCCTCTATATTCATTGGCCTGCTGCTGTTTGGGCTGGCAATTTACCTTTTAAAATACAATGTAAATTTCCTTACAGGCGCAGCGGCAAAACCTGACACAGAAGCTAAAATCCGTGAAATTGCCGATACGATTGCCGGTATATCAGAAGTTATTGACCTGAAAACAATGGACATGGGGCCGTCAGGTTTGATTATAAACCTGGAAATTGAGGTTGACCCCGAGATTCAGGTAAAAGATGCCGATGATATAGCTGACAGACTGGAAATCAGGCTGAAAGAAAAGATCAATAATATTTCGCATATTACGATTGAGGTCCAGGCAAACGACGCTGAAGAGGACTGGCGTGATAAGCTCGATAAAGTAATTGATGAAGGCAAGCAAAACGAGATTATTAACCCCAGTGAAGCCAAGATGCTCTCACGGTTCTTTGATTTTACCAACACTGTTGTTGAAGAAATAATGGTTCCAAGGACTGAAGTGGTATTTATAAGCGCAGAAGCTACTATAGACGAATTAATTGACGTGATTATCTCCTCAGGGTTCACCAGGATTCCTGTTTTTGAGGAAAATATTGATGATATTACAGGAATTATAAACGCAAAAGATGTCCTCAAGATCATGAAAAACTGTGAAAACAAACATAATGTTAAGATCAAGGATTTATCAAGAGAGCTTTTAATTGTGCCTGAAAACAAGTCTATAAGCGGACTCTTAAACGAATTTATCCTGCAAAAAGTGCAGATGGCGGTTGTTGTGGATGAGCATGGCGGAGTTGCAGGTGTTGTAACCCTTGAGGATATCCTGGAAGAAATAGTCGGGGAAATCTGGGATGAATACGACGTTGAAGTCCCGGAAGTTGTCCAGGTAGATAAGAATACCCTGAGCGTGTTTTCTAAAATGGATGTTTATGACTTGAATGAGAGGTTTAATATTGACCTTCCCACAGAGGAATTCCAGACAATCGGCGGGTTGATTTTCGGCCAGCTTGGCCGGGAACCGGAAATTGGGGATGAAATCAGTGTGGGTGATATTACAATGCGCGTAGAGACCATGGAAGGTCATAAAATAGTTAAGGCAACGCTAATCAGGCCGGACGGCTTTGTTGACGCCCAGGTCTCCGAAGAATAATAGTTTTAACAGCGACGGGGACGAGCTATTTAGCCCGTGCCTGTATAATCTCTATTGATGGATGTAAGTTTATATCCTACCGAACAGAGCCTAACAGCAGTTATACTAAAATAAGTTAGCTTCCGTTATGTCGGGCAGAATGAGTCTATACTCCCGCTAACGCCCGCAAAGCCCGACATAACGGAAATGTCGCTCTTGCATGCGAAAACGCGGACAGCACCGCCTGCTTCGCATGCGAAGCGGGTGTGAGCTTGCGAACTCATTCCCGCCATACCGATTTATGAATATTATTTTCATTATTATTATGAACAGCAGCGGTAGCTTGGGTTAAAAAATTCTATTTTTTAACCCAACATCAAATAATACGGATTTAAAGCTGTTGGGTCAATTTACTAACATTTTTTGTTTTAAAAAAAAGCACAGCATTTTTATGCTATGCTTAGTTTGCTAAATATCTAATTTTATTCTGTTTACAAGATTAACAAGAAAAATGAATAATGCCAACAAAGAAATATTGTGTGCAGGCAATCGGCTTAAACATTTTAGAGAAGCTATTTTAAAGCTCTCTCAAACAGGACTTGGGAAAGAACTTGATTGTTCTCAGCAAAAAGTTAATCTTCTTGAAAAGGGGAAACAGGAGTTAAATTATAAAGATTTAGCCAAGCTAATAGAACTGGGACTGGATGTTCACTGGCTTTTCTCAGGCAAGGGTAATATGCTTTATTCCAGACAAAGCTTAAAGAAACAGGCTCAGGAGTTTATAAGCGTTTTAGAAACCTTTGTTGAGTAAAAATTTTTTATTAAAATGTTAATTTTATTTTTTACAGGTTTTATACATATAAGTGTTAATGATAAAATTAATTAAAAATAAAAGGTAATCTAAAATGAATATAACAATCAGAAATTTAGGTTTTTCTACACAAAATCATAATGCCGGAATAGCGAGAAAGCCCGTACAATCAAAGCCTGATGTATTTATTAAAAACCAGGATAAGTTATCTTTTGGCCGCATTAAAAGAGTTATTAGTACTGCTGACGAATTATTTGAAAATGTTAGGCAAGTTGTAACTAGCAATGCAGATAAAGACGGTGATTTATTTGTTAAAAGTCTAGAGACATCAGGGGATGTTGTGAAAAGAATCCTAGTGCAAACTGATGAAAGGCAAAGAATAACTCAATTTTTAAGCGGTTATAAAGGACGTGATGGTACAGCAGAATGTGTTGCTTACTGGCTTGGTAAACATGGAAATACAGAAATAATACTTTAAGTAATAACTTTATCCAGTATTTTGTTTAATTCCCTTGAGGCTTGCAGACCTACTGTAGCACCCAAGCCTATAGCAAGGAGTGAAGCTATTGCACCTGTGCCTAAAACTGCCCCTGCAAGGGCAATGCCGCCTAGTACCAGCCCGACATATCCTGCTGACTTGCATAACTGCTTGGTTACTGATTTAGCCTTATCCATAAAGCTTCCTTCAACCCTTGCTGATCTAATTATTGCGGGAATTTCCAGCGCTGACATTGCAAACACACTAAGCAAAGGAATCCTTTGAAGGACTTTTCCAACAATGTTTGAGGCTGTTTTACCGTTAAATTGATAAATAAAGCCTTTAATTCCTCTTTCTTTGAAATATTTCATACTGTCTGCGGGTTTTCTAATGTATTCAACATTAAAAATTCTTCCTAAACCTCTGCCAACTTTTGTATCAAACAAGGTTTTATCAAAAGTATCAATTAAAGCAAATCTCTCCGGTAGCCCTTTCATAAAAGTATTTTTAAAGAAATACCTGGGATATTCATACATTTTGGCTTCTATGGGTATTGGTTTACCTTTGAGAATATTTTGCGTCAGCTCCTTACCTGCCAGTTTTACTTCTGTCCAGTCGCCGGGCAGGTGAGCCAGTGCAAGAGCGCTAAGTCCTAACGCCCTTTCTATGTTTTCCTGCTCCAAAGAGTCAGGAAGCGAATTTATTCGCCTGAGTGTCGGTATAGGGCTTAATGCGCCTAATGCGGTTTTCACTGCGCTAAAATCATCATTTGCTCTTAAAGCAGGATATTTATTATTAACTTTTAAATCCAGGTTGTTAACATCAGCTCCAAGTCTTTCAAGCGGGTTAACTATTGCTTTTTTTATATCCAAAATATCAGCCTGAAGTTCCCGGCTGATTGCCGGGGGTTTGTTTTTAAGTGCAGCACTGCCAGCTCCTTCTGTTGGGTTAGAAGGCGGTTTATCCGGCACGTAACCATAATAGGGAAATATCGGGTTAATATGAACCATATTACTTCCTATTTCTTACTTCCCGCAGTTTTAGACGACATACTTATGTATGTATGTATATATATAAAAACATTTTGTTCCCAAAAATTGCCGGCGCGAAGTAAAAAATTATCGCTCTACTGCATGTTCAGGCTTTAAGTCAGTAACCTCATATACTTTAACCGCGTTTTTCTTGCCTTTTACAGTAACTTCATCAACATACCGGGTTTCAACATGGTCTTTAACCTGTTCATAAGTTGGTTCGCTGATTAAAATGTTCACACCGTACTGTTTTGTAAGGCTTTCAATCCTTGATGCCAGGTTAACATTATCACCAATTACAGTATAGTCAACCAACCTGTGTGAACCCATATGCCCAACAATCATATCACCTGTATTAACCCCAATTCCTATGCTCAGAGGGGCTTTTCCTTGCTTTACCCAATTTTCATTCAGCTCATTAAGCTTGTTTTTCATGCCTAATGCGGTTAAAACTGCTCTTAAAGCGTGGTCTTCCATCTCAACAGGGTCGTTATAAAAAGCCATAATTGCATCACCAATGTATTTATCAAGGGTTCCATTGTATCCAAGGATGATTTCCACCATCTCGGTGATGTATTCGTTAAGAATAGCAATAACTTCATCAGCCGGAATCTGCTCTGACATAGTAGTAAAGCCTCTTATATCAGAAAATAACACTGTCATGACTTTTCTCTGGCCTTCCTGGGAAATTTCTTTCTTCTCTGTAAGCAGCTTATCAAGGATTTGCGGGGAAACAAACTTCCCAAACATCATCTCAACGTGTTTTCTCTCTTTGTTTTCCAGGTAAGTTACGTAGGCATAAGCTCCTATCCCGGTTAATACCATAAATATCAACGGATAAGTCATATTCAGCCATACCCTTACCTGGGGGTGCACAAAGAAAAATATTGATAGCAGCACAAATGAAAAGATAACCAGCGCAAAGATTTGCATTTTAAACGCATTGGATTTTGACTTTATCATTGTATATCCAATGATAAAACACAGTATAAGCGTAATTATTATATCTATTGCAGCTGAAGATTTATGTATAAACTTTCTCCTGTGCGGGTTTGTAGTATCAGCATCGTTTAAAATATTATCTATAGCAGTAACAATGATCTCCGGCCCGGGATAAACCGAGGCCATAGGGGTTGGATGGATATCAGTGCCCGCGGAAGTCTGGCCTATAACAACGATTTTGTCCTTAAAGTATTCCGGGGCGATCCTGTCAATTTCCCTTATGGAGCTGATCTCGCCATTTTTATATGCGGCGCTTAGTATTACTCTTGCAGCAGAAATGTTTTCGTAAGTCCCTCCCGGACCATGCCAGTTTAAAAGTATGCTTCCCTCGTTGTTAAGCGGTATATGGCGCGGTCCTATAATTAGTTTGTTTTTTTTCAGCCTTACCGGGGTTTTCTGCTCGTCCGGAATTGCAGATAACGCTCCGGCAAGTGGTAATGAAGGAAGAAATGATATCCCATCAGCATGCACAAGCCTGTACAGAGGAACATGGTTTCTAAACACAACGTTTTCGCTCTGCTGCAGGTTTATAACTCCCATATAGCCCGCGCTCCGGACTAATTTATCAAACAGTGAAGTCTTTTCGTAAAAAGTTATATGGTCAATAAACTCTCTATCAAGTTCATTTCCATATGGCAGGCCTTCGTAGTAATTTTGCTCAGGAATTATAGCAAACCTGCCCTGTAAGGCGCTCTGGTTGTAAATTCGGCTAAATATCTTCTCCTGCAGATACTTATCAATTGCCTCATTGCTTGCGCTATTGATGCTTTTGCCCTGCTTTTTCATCTGGTCATCAAGCCAGTCAATACTTGCCGCAACCTTTTCAGAGCTCCTTGGAAGCGATAGGGCTGTGGCTATAACAACGTTTTTACCCTTAACGGAGTCGGCAAAATGCCGGTCTGAAAGGATATCCGCTTGCGAATCCCCCTGTATCCCCTCGAACTTAAGGTCAAACACAATGGCTCCGGGGTTTCCCTCATAAATAAAATTAACTGCATCGCCCCAAACCTTGCGCGGCCAGGGCCATCTGCCCGGGTTAATTTCAGGGTAGTTCTCGAGAATTTTGATTGTATCATCACCTGCCGCCAGCAAAATTATGTCCGGGTCGTGCTTTGATAGCGCAATCCCAAGCGTATTTTGCTCTGTAGCAATTTTTGCACGCCAGTCATAAGTAATAGTCTCTATATCAGACAAAATATCCTTTAAAAACAGCGACCAGCAAACACCAATCACAATTATTGACGAAATTAAAATTAATAATAAATTTTTTGGAATTTTTTTAAAACTGGTTACCATTTTATACCCAAATTTATCTAAAAAATATCTAAATTTAGCCAACTTTTATCTATTTTTATCTATCATTTTGCAAGTTTATAAGAATCTTCGGGTTTTAGTTTTCTGTTCATGAGTTTTGCAACTATCTCCTTCGGGGAAATGTCAGTGTATACCGCCTCGTAAATCACTGCAGACAGGGGCGTTTCAATGTTTAATCGCTTTGAGAGCTCCAGCACAGCTTTTGAGGTTTTAACCCCTTCTGCAACCGTGCCGATCTCTTGCAGGATATTATCGAGCTTTTTGCCCTGTCCCAGCATATATCCAACTTTGTAGTTCCTGCTTAAAGGACTGCTACAGGTTGCAAAAAGATCACCCACACCTGAAAGGCCATAGATCGTGCTTGGATTTGCGCCCATAGCAACGCTTAACCTTACTATCTCAGCCAGGCCCCGTGTTAATAGAGCTCCTCTTGCGTTATCACCAAGCCCCATGGCTTCTATAAACCCTGATGCAATGGCAACTACGTTTTTTAAGCTCCCTCCAAGCTCTACTCCAATTACATCTGTGTTGCTATAGAGCCTTAACCTGTCAGGAACACTCAGTTTTTCCCGGAGGTAATTTGCTGTGCCCATATCTTCGCAAGCAATTGAAGCTGCCGTGGGCAACCCTTTAAGCACTTCACCTGAAAGCGTCGGCCCTGAAAGCACCGCAAACCTGTTATTCGGCAATTCCTGAGCCGCAACTTCGCTCATCCTGTATAACCCCGGTAATTCCAGGCCCTTTGAAACATTTATCAATATCTGGTTATCCTTAATATTAGACTGTTTTAGTCTCCGGCACACTGGTCTTACCGCAGAAGTCGTGATTGCCAGAATAATAAGTTCAGCATCTTTTATAGCTTCTTCCGGGTCGGAAGTTATTTGGACCTTATCGTCAAGCTGCACTTCTACAGGGAACTTTACAGATTTAGTATTTACCAGTTCTTCCGATAAGTCCTCTTCTCTTGACCAGAGAGAAATTTCCTCAAAATTATTTGTCAAAAGCCAGGTTAGGCCTAATCCCCAACTACCTGCTCCTAAAATTGTAAGTTTCATATATTTTTCCACCCTTGCTCTGTTTGGTTAATTTCTGTAAATATTATACCAATAATAACATCCGCAAACTTAATTAACCTCAATGACGGGTTCAAAATTTTTACTCATTTCGTCATCCTGAGGCAGCTCGCAGGGCGAGCTGGCTCAGGATGACGAAAAATACAAAACAGATGTAAAAACTTTTTGTTTGTTCCTTAAAACCTTTCCGTTTCGGTTTTGCTCCACTCCCGCTTCGCAAGGGCGTTTTAAGGAATTTTTAAAAAATGTAATTAGCAATTCGAATATATAATTGATAAAAAACTATGATATGGGATAATTTTACCTGAAGCTAAAAATGAACCTGGGAAAGGAGAGTCAAAATGAAAGGTGAAAATGTGGTGAATATGAATTTTAGCAACGGCCCTGCAAAAGGGATGTCAATTGGTCTTATAGCAGTTATTTTACTGGCGATTATAGTTTTATCAAAGGCGATTCTAATTGTTGACGCCGGGGAAAGAGCTATTGTCATGAACAAGATCACAGGAATGGAGGAAAGGACTCTTGGGGAAGGGATGCACTTTCTTATCCCCGGAATCCAGGAACCGACAATTTACAGCGTAAGGACCCAAACTTATACAATGGCAACCGAAGACGGCAGAAACGCCAAAAGATCAGATGATGCGCTTGTATCCTTAACTTCTGACGGACAAAAAATTACAATGGATATGTCAGTAAGATACAACCTGATCCCTGATAAAGTATGGAAATTACACCAGCAAGTAGGCCCGTCCTACGAAGAAAAGATTATCATGCCGGAAGTACGAAGCGTTGTAAGAAATACAATATCTACATATCCTGTTCTTGCAGTATATTCAGAAAAAAGAATGGAAATTCAAAATTTAATTCAGGAACAACTCAAAGGAACCCTTGAAAACTACGACATTAACCTCAGTGAAGTTCTTATCAGAAACGTAAAATTTTCTGAGGAATTCGCAAGGGCAATTGAGGAAAAGCAGGTTGAATTACAGAAAAAAGAAAAAATGACATATGTTCTTCAAAGAGAAGAGCTTGAAAAACAAAGAAAAATCATAGAAGCACAGGGTGAAGCCCAGGCTATTAAGGAAAAAGGCGCTGCTTTAAAGGCAAATCCGCAACTTATCCAGTATGAATACGTGCAAAAGCTTACACCCGGCATTAAAACTGTTATTACTGACCAGACTTCCATTATGAATTTCCCTGAGGACCTTTTAAAAAACTAACAGGTTAATTCAACATAAATTTTTAGCAAAAGGGAATTTTTCCGGCCGGAAAAATTCCCTTTTTAAAGTGATAATATTGTAACTGATGGACAACGTCAGTGCGAGCCGTGGACCAAATTATGAAACCTAAAAACAGTCTTGCAAAGCAATATTTCCACAAATTTCTATGCTTTTAGATTGCTTCGGAAGCTGGCTCCCCTTATAAATGCAGGGTTTCATGCCTCGCAATGACTCTGTTTACCTAACCACTACTTAAAATTTCATTATTATAGGAATTGCTCAGGCGTATTGATGACTTTTGAAGATAAAAATAAAAAAATAAGACTGTTTTTAGGCTCGTTTGTGGATATTGAAGCTTTTTATGACTACCAAAACATTCATACAGGCCTAAAAAACCACTTTGACTGCCATGTTAAATTTGTTGAAAAACAAAATATGCACTTAACATGGAAATTCATCGGGGAAACCAAAAACAGTTTTATACCGGAATTTATAGGGCTTATTGAAAAAGCTGTATCAGAAATTTCTGATATAACCGTTAATTTTGATAAATTCCAGCTGTGGCCGGACTCCAGGTACCCAAGGCAGCTTGTCATAACAGGACAGGATACAAACGGCAATGCCGCGGGACTTTATAACAGGCTTAATTCAGGGTTAAAGGAAGTTAAAAAAGAAAAGAGGAAATTCAATCCGCATATTACAATTGCCAGGTTCAGGCAAAAACCCGCAAATAAGATTTCCCTGCCTGAATGGTTGGAACTTAAGGAGAGAAAAATTCACTTTAAGAGTATGGAATTGATAAAAAGCCGGCTTACCCCGAATGGCAGTGTTTATGAAAAAGTGAAAGTTTTTGAATTATAAAATAAACCTTTAGCCCCCTCAGAAATGCGTGTTTTCCATGCTAAAATTTCCAGGAGAAGCAGTTCAGAAAGGACAGATATGGACCTGGAAAAAATACATGCCTGGCTAAAGCCGCGATTAAGCGAGGAAAGATACCTGCATTCGCTTGGTACTGAGGAGACCGCAAGAGAACTCGCCTCCATGTTTTCGGTTGATGCGCAAAAAGCAGCGCTAACAGGGCTTATCCACGATAACGCAAAGAACATTCCCTACGAGGAAATGCTTGCTGTTATTAAAGAGAACAATTTTGATATAGAAGAGGAAATCAGGAACAATAAAAAAATTCTTCATGCCTATCTCGGTGCTTATCTTGCGCGTAAGGAACTTAATATAGAAGACCGGGAAATTCTTGACGGGATAAAGTTCCATACCACAGGAAAGCCTGATATGAGTGTTTTTGAGAAGATTATTTTTATCTCTGACAAAATAGAAGCCAACACACGGGACCTTGATTACAGGTGCGCGGTTTTAAATATAATTAATGAGTCGAAAAACCTTGATAAAGCTGTTTTATACTGTGTTGAAAACACAATCAAAAGCCTTCTTGAAAGGAAATTACCGATTAATCCCATAACAATTGATGTATGGAATTACTATTTACCCCGGGCTATTGGTTAAAAAAAATTTATTTTATTCTTTCCCACATTACATTTTGTTGCGTTGTTTAGGTATTTTATCTGCTTCATCGAAAGAAGGATCTATTCCTAATTCTGAAAAACATTTTTTTACCAACTTTCTAATCCGACTACTATTTGTTGGATCAGGAGGATCTGCACTAAATACTTTTTGTTCGCTTAATCCCGGGATAATTTGCATTGCTGTTGCTAGCGCCTGCTGTCTCATTGCCTCAGCTTGCTTTTCTGCAGCTTCAGCCTTTTTTTGTTCGGCTCTGGCCAGTTCTTGCTGAGCTTCAGCAAGCGGTTTTAGCCCGTCTGCAGCAAGCCTGGATAGCCCTTCAATCAATTCATTATTCCCAAACCCCGGAGTTTTTTGGTTTCTGCCGTTAAAAATCGCGGATGAATTTGAATGTAAGTTAACACTATTGATCATGATTAACTTCCTTAATTTTTTAACTCTTAAGTCTATAAAACCCCTGAAAAAAAAATTGCGCTTTTTAAAGAAAAATCAGAAATCTTAATGAAACGGAGCTATGGAACCGGCAGCAAAATTTGGCAGCGGTAATTTTTGATGTGATAAATACACTATACTCAGGGTAATAATGAATGCGGTATATGCTAATATATTCTCAAGCGTAGTTTAAACAGCCGGAATATTATAAATGAGTGAAACCTTAAAAAAGAATCTTCTTTTAATAGCCAAGTATAACGAAGATTTAGCCGGAAGAATTCTTGATGTTAAAGAAATTAAAAAACCTGTCCAGCTGGTAAACGCGGAATCAGGCGATGCAAACCTGCTTTATGATAATGAATTTGTACATGACAACACAGACCCGGTCTATGAAGCTATAGAAATTTATCAAAAAATAGCTTCTAACGAAGGTGAAAAGCGGGTTCACCTAATATACGGATTAGGGTTGGGTTATGTATTAAAAAGATTCGCTCAAAAAACCGATGAAAAAATAGTAATAATGGAGCCTAATTCTGAAATTCTTCGGGTAGTGCTTGAGCTTGTCGATCTTTCAGAAGAACTGTCAAAACCAAATATCAGGCTTGCAGGCAATGTTGAGGAAATGAAAAGAGCGACCGGCGAGCTTTCAGTCAATATGAGCGACACTTTAACCCTGAGCACAACTTCTTTTTACTATAAGTTCTATAATAACCAGATAAATTCATTAAACGTGGCTTTAAAAAACATAAATAATAAAGAAAAAGTCATAGATAAACCGACAAAAATCAATATTGGGCCAGGCTTATGGACAAAAGAGGGCTGGATAACCCTTGATTGTTATGTAAAAGCTGATATCCAGGCAGACCTGAGAAAATGCACACCTTTTCCAATAGTGAATAATGTCGTGGAAAAAATATTTTCTTCACACTGTATTGAACACATAGAAGACCATCACCTGGAATTTATGCTTAAAGAGCTTTACAGGGTTATGAAACCGGACGGAATTATGAGGTTATCCTGTCCTGATGCTGATCTTGCATTCGAGGCGTACAAAAACAATGATCCCGGTTGGTTCAACGGAATCTGTACTAAAAACGGCGATCCGATAGGAGCAAAGCTTTTAAACACTTTTGTCAGTTATGAAGCAGGCACAGGAGGGCCTCAGGTCCCTGAAAAAGAAATTAAGGAAAAATTCGATACCCTGGAAAAAGATGAGTTTATAAAGTGGGTACTGAGCCATGTTGACAGATCACGCCCTTATATTGCCCATATTAACGCTATTTATTATGAAAAGCTTGAAAAAATGCTTAAAGATGCTGGTTTTGTGGATATAGAAAAGAGTTCTTTCAACAACTCCAGGGATGAGGAGCTAAGATCAACGGAATTTGATAAGCATAAACTGGCCAGCCTCTTTGTAGAGTGCTATAAACCAGCTAATTAATTTGGTATTGGTAATATTATAACTGATAAACAACGTCATTGCGAGGGCTCAATGACAATTTGAGAGCCCGTGGCAATCTGTCCAGCCGGAATTTCATGCTATTTATTAGCGGACTTTGCCCGCTTTAGATAGACTCAGATCCTTTGATTTCGCTCAAATTAACTTATAAAAAAACTATTGGCAAAAAGCTACGTTCTGTATAAAATGTCATAGAGCGATTATTGAGAGGAGGCAAATATGCAGGCCCAAATAGATATTAAAAGCTTATACTCTGACTACGTAAAAACGCTTGAAACATACATCATGTTCAGGATAAAACAAAGAACAATGGAGTTAACTCCTGAATTAAAGGCAAAAAACAGGGCACCAATCAACTTAAGCATAGGTGCACCTACTCAACCGCCACCGCAGACTGTTTTTGACTCATTGAAAACCGCGCTTTGCGAGCCGGGAACCAGCACTTACTCCACGCCAAAAGGTGAACCATTCTTTCTTGAGGCTGTGGTTCAAAGGATGAAAAACAGGTTCGGTGTCGATCTTAACCCCAAAACAGAAGTCTTTTCACTTATAGGCTCCAAGGAAGGCCTTGCAAACATGTTCAGATGCCTTGTTAACCCTACACTTAATGAAAGAGAACAGGACATAATCCTGATTCCTGATCCGGGATACGCTTCTTACAAAGAGCAAATAGGGGTTATCGGCGGAAAAGCATATCCAATGCCTCTTCAATATGAAAATAATTTCATGCCATGTCTTGAATCCGTAATGGAAAGCTTAAAAAATGATGGTTTCAACCCGGAAAAAGTTAAGGCCCTGGTTATTAACTATCCTAATAATCCATTAGGAGCTACAGCAACAAGGGATTATCTCAAAAAAATTGTTGAGTTCTGCAGGCTAAAAAACATTTTATTAATCAGTGATGCTGCTTATGCTGATATGTACTTTGCAGGGCAGGAAGCGCCGGCCAGTATCCTTGAATTCGAGGGGGCTAAGGATATTGCAATTGAATTCCACAGCCTGAGCAAGCCGTATAGCATGACAGGTTGGCGTTTAGGCTGGGCCTGCGGGAATAAAGATGCTGTTGGTATCCTTGGCAAGATGAAATCAACAGTTGATACAGGCCTTTTTAAAGCTCTTCAAAAAGCAGCAGCTGAGATTTTAACCTCTAAAGAAGGCGATAAGTATATAGAGCAAGCAAATTTACAGTTCCAGAAAAAACAGGAAATTCTTTTAAAAGGACTTAAAGAGCTTGGCTGGGATATTGATAACCTGCTTATTCCAAAGGCCACATTCTATCTCTGGTTGCCAATACCTCCAGGGTTTAGCTCTTCAGAAGATTTCTGCAATCAGCTTCTGGAGAAGTCCGGGGTGGTTGTAGTTCCGGGAACCGGATTTGGCCAGTATGGGGAAGGCTTTTTTAGAATTTCTATCAGTCCTGGTGAAGAAGCTCTTCAAGAAGTAATTTCCAGGTTAAAACAAGACGGTTTTACTTTTAAATAACTCGAATAACGGGTTATCTAAAAATGAATTATAAGGAACAAACAAAAAGTTTTTACATCTGTTTTGTATTTTACGTCATCCTGAGCCAGCTCGCAGGGCGAGCTGTGCCGAAGGATCTCAAGGTTTAAA
>JANQEB010000121.1 GCA_028278605.1 Candidatus Gastranaerophilales bacterium | reverse complement strand
TTTAAACCTTGAGATCCTTCGGCACAGCTCGCCCTGCGAGCTGGCTCAGGATGACGTAAAATACAAAACAGATGTAAAAACTTTTTGTTTGTTCCTTATTAGACAGAATTAAGGGACTATTTGTTTCACTTATCTATGAATTATTTGGATTGGTATATCGACTAGAATTAGCTGCGCTTTGAGGGGGCTTTTTCAAGAGAATCCAAAAATTCAAAAAGCTTCGGATAAAACCACTGATGGTCGTTATGCCCGCCTTTTTCTGAAATAAATACGCTTGCTTCTTTATGAATTTTCGCAAGCTCCCGTGACATCTTTACCGGTACAATATTATCAGGAACGGCATGTGCAATCAAAAGAGGAGACTTTATATGCTGAATCTTATTTTTTGTTTCAAATTTTTGGAAAGTAGGCAATATTTTTAGCAGTTTATGAGAAAAATACTGCCTGTAGTCGTGCTTAACCCCCAGGTATGCCTTGTGAATAACATCACTTGCCATATCCTGAACACTTGTAAATGTACTCTGAAGCACTACACCCCTGAAATTCCCGTTTTCATGGGCAACCTGGGCAACAATAGCCCCGCCCAGAGAAAGCCCCCATAAAACAATATCTTCTTCATAAGTATTTTTTTCTTCCCGAAGATAATTTATAGCAGACCTCAAGTCAGTATAAACCCCGTTTTCATCAGGTTTTCCCTCGCTTTTTCCATAACCCCGGTAGTCAACGGCAAAAACACCATATCCCTTTTCCTTAAGAAGCCGCATAATTTCTTCGTAAAAAGAAAGGTTTCCGCCGTTACCATGACAGAAAACAACAGTAATATCCCTGCCGGAAGGGGCGATATACCAGGCATTTATCCTAATACCATCCGGTGTAGTAATAAAAATATCCTCATAATCAAGGTTCACAAGAAAATGCTGCTTAGAGGGATAGTAAATCCTGCTCTGCACAAAGAAAGGAATAAAAAGAAAAAGCAATAACGTTATGAGTATTGCATATTTTAATGCAGCAAGAAAAAATTCGTTCATTTTTAAGTCCATCCCCCTAGTATAATATTTTTATAAGAAAAATTGAAGAATCATAAATAACAGCGAAATCGCATTTGCCCCTTTCATTAAAGCGTTATACTGATTTATTTGCGCCTGGTTATCATAAAATTCATCTGAATCCTTGGCATCAGAGTATGCAATAAGTCTTTGCACCCGTTCTTCCACGGGTAAATTATCAGATGCCCCGGAAAACAAATGATTTTCAAGCCTTGTTAACCTTATATCAACCGGTTCATCTGGATAAGCCGTTCCAAGAAACTGTCTTTCCAGGTCATACAGGTCTAAAGAGTACCGGGTGCCGGAAGTATTGTAAAAATTGCTATACTGCCGGTAGTTTTGGCCGAACCTAATATTAGGACTGCTAGCAACTGTGGCAGGATAATTGCGTCCGGAATCCAGCATTTCACTTAACCTGTCAACCCTGTCGATTAAGGACGCATCGGAAGCCGTTCCAAATACTGATTGCTCCAGCCTGCCAAGCCTTGTATAGATATCCTGGTCAGCATATACTGTACCGAAAGTTTTCTGCTCCATTTTATCAACAGTAGGATAACCTATAGTAACACCGGTATCATAACCGTTGTTAATGCCATTAAGCTCGTTTTCAGAGGCATAAGAGCTTAACCCCTGTAATGACATAAGAAAAACCAACAAACAAATTAAAACTGCCTTTAATTTCATAAGCCCATAATAACTTCTTACTAAGCGAATATAATGATAAAAACCTGTTAAGTTATATTTTTAACTATTTTTATCTTTTTTTATATCCGCCGGATCGACAATAGCCTTGATTGATTGGCTAACATCTTTGCGTTGGCCGATTATCAGGTAATAGTCTTTTTTAGGGCTTCTGGTACTGATAACCCGGCTGAAATGACACTCAAGCGCTTTGGTGCCGGGAATCTGCCTTATATTGTGGTATAAATTGGGGAAAAACTTATCATAAATTTCATAAATTTCTATATTTAGCCAGCTTGTTTTGTTCTGCTGCGCAACTTTTTCCCTGATTAACCTCATTTCTTCACGGGAAAAGCGGTATTTAGCAACGGGCTCTTTTATAGTCGGAACCTTAAAAATCTTTTTTTTATCGGCTTTTCTTACGTAAGGAAGCATAGTTACGATCTCTTCATAAGTCCTGAGGTCTTTATATATAAGAAAATCTTTTTGATTTATAGACTTAACCTCTGGCGGCAGCTTAAGGGCAAGTTTTGGCCTGTCGCAACTGTTTATATTAACGGTAAAACCCATGGGATAATTTCTCATAACCACCGGGAAATCAAGGTTTAAAGCATTCCATTTTAATAAAGACTTAAAATCCCGTATCCTGTTTATGTTAATTTCCGGCTGGAAAACCAGGCTTTTTAGCAAAACATAAGTAGGGTTCAGCCTGTTTAGTTTTAACCCGGGTAAATCAAGGGCATCTTCTATAAAGTCAACCCTGAAACTTGAGTATTCAAGCCGGTGTATGTCCTTTTTAAACCTTAAAAACAAAGACAAAAACTTATGATAAATACGAATTCCTTGAATGGAGAATATTTGCCATGTTTTTAACAGGTATTCCAGGCAATATTCCCGGAGAAATAGTTTTATTTGGGAAAATATACGCATAATAAAATTTTACGTTGTTTTATGAGAACTTGCATAAGTTTTTCAGCCTATTTCTTTTAAGTAGGTAACAAAAAATTTTGGTAGTGATCAATTAATGACTGATAAGAATTTCTCCTTGTCGTCATTGCGAGGAAGCCTGTCCCCCCCGCATCAAGTGCGGGGCAAGCTCATCGCTTACGGGAGGGTATATTTAATAGGGCTTATTATGTTTGCCGGATAGATGCACCCATGTCGCAGCCGAGGCAGGCTCAGTCAAGCATGACCTTGAGGAGCTTATCAGTTAATTTTGATTACTAACTCGAATTGCTAATTAATTTTCCTTATGTCATTGCGAGGAGGGCACAAACCCTTCGCTGAAGGGTTTGTGCCCTCCTCGCAATGACGGTTTTGGCT
>JANQEB010000090.1 GCA_028278605.1 Candidatus Gastranaerophilales bacterium | reverse complement strand
CTCAAGGTCTAAAACAATGAGATTCTTCGCCCGCCCCGCCTATGGCGGGAGGCGGCTCAGAATGACGAAATGAGTAAAAATTTTTTGTTACCTACTTATGTTTGGCCAGATAGACCCCCCGTGTCGTTGCACGGGGTAGGCTTCTCAAGTGCGGCATGACGCAATGTGTAAGTCCTTACAGCAATGACGACAGGGAAAAATTCTTATCAATCATTAATTGATCACTACCGAAATTTTTATAGGCGGCAACTTGAGTTAAATATTTTTATACTTAGCCAGTACTGCTATTGCGGCTATAATTATAAAATCAGGCACCCACGCAGCTAAAGCAGGAGCTATGGTCCCCATCTGGGCAAGCATATCAAGAAACGGTATGAAAATATAATATGAAAAAATCAAGCCTGCCCCAAGTGTAAAACCTATGAGTCTCTTTTCCCTTGGCCTGTTTATACCTAAAAGAACCCCGCAAATCGACAGGAATATGCATCCAAATGAATGTGAAAACCTTTGATAGTATTTACTTAAGGCAAACCTTTTCTCTTCATGCAATTCCATTTCTTCCAAAAGGGCAATGTAGTCCAGCAATTGATTATCTGTCATTTCTCTTGGGCGTTTTGTGGAATAAATTAGCAGTTGTTCAGCTTTTTTTGCGGAGTCTTTATCTAAAAATTCAAACCTGTCAAAACGTTCAGTACTTTTATAAACCCCGTTTGGCGCAATATCATATTTTATTCCATTAACCAGTTCCCAGTGGTCATCCTTTATTTCCGCGGATTGGGAAGTTAAAATGCTCTTCATAAGTGGTGTATCAGCCTGAACCTTATCTGAAAATCTTAATAACTTTATATCATATAGATAACTGCCGTTAAAACCTCCTACAATAAGTACCTGCCTGGGTTTTTTATTTTTTTCCTTGTCGATATAAACAAAATACTGCTGGTGAACATCATTTTTAAGTAACTTAATTTCAGATGTGCTGTAGGGAATCATTGTTTTATAAACCAGGAAACAAAGCGCCACACCCGCAAGGCTGAGCAAAAATATGGGAAAAACCAGCCTCAAGGTACTTATTCCTGACATTCTCATAATCGTAAGCTCAGAATCCTTGCTCAGACGGTCAAACACAAAAAGCCCGCCAAGCATTAATCCTACAGGGATTGCTTTTGTGAGGATTTCGGGAATTTCCAGGAAAAAAAGCTTTAATGCAATTTCCATTGAAATCTCGCCGTATATAAACCTTCTGATTATCTTAAACAGGATTTCCGGGGATATCCAGAGGATTATAAAGAGCAAAACCCCCATTATGGTTGCTCCCAGTACCTGGTTAAAAATATATTTATCAAGAATTTTTAATTTACCGAACATGTTAAAGCTCAAAGTCTTCCCCAAGGTAAAATTCCCTTGCTATAGGATTCTCAGCCACTTCTTTACTTGTACCCTGGACCTTTATGCTTCCCTCAAAAATTATATTTGCCCTGGTTGTGATTGAAAGCGTTGCTTTTGGGTTATGATCAGTCAGCAAAACACCTATGCCTTTGCTTAAAAGCTGCTTGATATTCTCCTGAATATCAAGTATAGCTATAGGGTCAATCCCGGTAAACGGTTCATCTAAGAGTATAAACTTGGGATCAGCAGCCAGGGCACGGGCAATTTCCGCTCTTCGCCTTTCGCCGCCTGAGAGTTGGACGCTTTCGCTTTTGCGGATCTTTGTCAGGCCAAAATCTTCCAGGAGGGAATCAAGTTTTTCTTTTCTCTGGGCGTTATTTAGGCCTTTGTTCATTTCTAAAACCAGTGATATATTTTCTTCCACGGTTAATTTCCTGAAGATTGAGGTTTCCTGTGGAAGATAGCCTATACCTGCCCTTGCTCTTTCATGGATCGGCGCTGCGGTTATTTCCCTGTCATCTATGAAAATACGCCCCTGTTCCGGTTTTACCAGGCCCACGAGCATATAAAAAGTGGTTGTTTTGCCTGCACCGTTTGGCCCTAAGAGCCCTACAACTTCTGCAGGGTTCACCTCAAAAGAAATATTGTTTACTACTGTCCTGTCATTGTAGACCTTAACCAGGTTTTCTGCCTTTATTGTCATAGTTTATTTTCTTTATTATTATTCATATCTTTATAACTCTGTACCTGGGTAAACCTTGTTTTAACATTGCCTTCCGCCTGGAAATTCTTTGGTTCCAGTGTTATCTGGATCCTGTCGGCTTCAATGTATCTTTGGCCCTCCTGGATCCTTGACCTGCCTATAAACATTATTTTGTTAGGCCTGGATGAATTTTCTTCGGGGATAAAAGTTGCTTTTGGGCCTGTTGCAATGTATTCTTTATATTTTATCCTGACGTTACCACTTGTTATCATTGTTTTTGAGACATTATCATATTGCTGGAAATCTGACCAGATCTTAACTTCAGTTTCGCTATCAATTACAGTTACCGAATTAGTGTTTCCTGAGGCTACCATTTCATCGGTTTCAGGTTTATAGAGAATGTTATCAGCTTTTATAATGCTCTTATCCTGAGTGATAGAAGCGTTTCCAAGGAATTCAACCTTCTTAAGCTCTCCTTGCGCATCAATGGAAATTTTTGCCTTATCTGAGAGTGTATTAATTTTTTCGTAGTTTATTCTCACATCTTCAGAGGCTACTATGACGTTTGTCTTGATATCAAACACCTGGGAACCTGCTTTGATATGCACTATAGGCTTTCTGTTCTCAAAAACAGCGGATTCAGCGTTGCCTTCCGCTCTTATCCTGTTTTTAAGCAGGGAAAGGTTTATGATATTAGCTTTTACCTCGCTTCTTGAGAACTCAGAAATTTTTTCCGCGTAAGCCCCGTCTACAAAGGTTGCGGCGCTTGGCTTGCCTTCTTTATCGCTTCTTACGATTGCTTTTGGGCTTTTAACCTTGATATCTTCGTAGTCAACTTTAACGTTGCCCTCAAAAACTGTTTTTTCCCCGTCATAAGTCTGCTTATCCGCCTGAATCAGGATATTTTCCGCATACAAAACTCCCGCAGGAACTATAAACACAGCTATAAGCGCAATTATTACACCTTTAACAAAGCTATTTTGTTTTAATTTATCCTGAATTTTCATGATTAACTTATACTTTTTATTTTGTTTTGAGATTACCACAAATTTGTGTAGTATGCTAATGTTTGTTCAGGTTTTATTATTCAAGGCAATAGACGTATGTGTTTGCGTCCCCGGAGATTTCGAGGTTTGTAAAATCAGTGTCAAACAAGGACTTATCACTTACGGTCATGACCTGGTCCTGCCTGATAATTTTCACATTGCCTTTTGCGAGGATTTCGTCTTTTGAACCTGCCCAGCGGATTTCTTCCGCTTTAATATAAATATTTTTGTTATTAGCGCCCTGGGCGCCGCCTTTTAATGTTATTTCCTTTTTTTCGCTGTCATAAACAGCTACTGGAGAAGCCACACTGAGCACTACAGCTTCATCCTTGTAGAAATTAGCGGATATATTGTTTAAAACAGCTTCATTATTGCCTTTATCAAAATTCCCGGTATCAGCATACACTTCCCAAAACTTCTTTCCGTCTTTGGTTTCAGTAATAATAAGTTCCCTGATGGCGATCTGCTCTTGCTCATCAGATTCGCTTTCAGTTATTTTTGATTCGCCCATGATGCTGTTTGAAACCGCAAATGCCCAGATGCAAAGAATTCCAAAAACCATCAGGAAAATCAGGGAGAATATTGTTTTTTTACTCATTTTTACCTGAATTCAGCAATAATTTCGTAAATTGATCCCCTGTTCAGGAAACTATGTTTATTTTCATATAAAAAATTCTAACCGGCAATGTTTTTACTAACAAATATTATATGTTAACCGTTGCTAATTTTTATTAACCGGTAGTTGATCTTCCTTCAATTCTTCTAAATTGTTTATAGAACACGTCCTAATGGAAAACGGTCTGCCGGTTCTTCTGCTACTGGTTCTTCTGCTACTGGTTCTTCTGCTACTGGTTCTTCTGCCGGTTCTTCTGCGGCTGGTTCTTCTGCCGCTGCCGCCTCTGCCGGGTCGTGTAATCTCAGACCTTCAATTACTCCATCAAAGTTAAATGGTACCCTGACAGGCTCCGGTGGTTTAAAAGGTAAATCCCCTCTGAGTGCTCCGATTTCTCTGTGTTTGTCTTCTATAATTCCCTGCAGCTCTGCCATTGCAGCTTCATTATTTGCGTCTATTGTTTCTATAAAACCATCATATTTAATTGTCCGTCCTGTATTTTCTCCATTTATATATAATGCATATTTACCTTCATTGTTTCTAGACTTGAGTTCATACCCTTCAGGGAGCATTAAGCATACTCTTTCAACATCTGAACTGATTCTTAACGTCTTAAAAGTTGAATCTTGAAGGTTTGCCGCATAAACATCACCATCGCCATCACCGCCACTTACATCTGTTAAATAGCCTTTTAGTCTATCAAAAATTACATCATTCTCACCCCCGCCATTTATCTCAGTTCTATGTGATGAGATACCCAGGTTTATAGCTAAACCGGTAAAATTAATTATAGTGTTTTTTGCAAAATATTCTTCTCTAAGTACAATTCCTTGTTTTCCATTTTGATCATCATTGATTTCAACCTTAATTGTAGAAGGAGTATCTCCAAGCCAGCCAGGCTCAGGGGTGTCTCCTGTAGACACTATATAATCACTTTTAGCTCCAGCTGAGACATTTAAGCCGGTAATGCGTTCGCCCCTGTATGGATTTGCGTCAGGGACTTCAGTACCAAATGGCACGACTCTAGCACTTCCTGCGTCTCTTAAATCCTCCTGGTTGAGTATATAATGTACTACTCTATCAGCTACACCAGGCATATTCGGAACTGGTTCAAGTATATCAGGAGGCGGGGTTGGTTGCGGGTTTGCTTCTGGCTGCCCGCCAGAACCCAGGCCTCTCAATAGAAATCCCCATTCATCAGGTAGAAATCCCCCACCAAAACCACTACTAGCAAGTATTAAACCAATATCCGGCACATCAGGAAGCCCTAATGATGGGTTAAGTTTCGGGAGACTACCCAGTCCAGTACCAGCATAAGCCAAGCTATCCGGATTATAAGACCAGAGAGGATTCCCTTCACGCTGGTCTTCAGGAGGAACTAGCCATCCACTGCCGTCTGGGCTTGCTGCCCCTGAAGATCCTCCCAACACAACTGGTGTATCCTCTGATTCTTTTGGGAATAAATCCTCAGGATTAACCCTTACTATATGTAAGTTCGGACCCAAATGCGGATAATCATGAATTGCCATAAAGCCGTATAACTCCCTATTCTTCTGCTCCTGATTTAAATTTTAAAACTATAAAAAACGTCCTATATCTTCCTTCCTAATTATATAAAGTGTTTGTTTATACAAAAATTGCTAAAATTTTTCAAAAATATTAAATTTTGTAAAGTTCATCTTAAAATAAGCGGGAAACTTTGCATTTATGAAGGCAACCAGTTTCCGAAACAAAGCAGGCAGAATGGACAACGAAACGATACAGTCCTTGCTTCGCTGCGAAAACGCGAATAGCAACCGCCTGCTTCTCGCAAGCTGTCCACATTTTCGCAAGCAATCTTTATGCTTGCTATACTAAAATGAGCAAAAAAAAAACCCTTTAAAAAGGGTTTAAAATCTCTTTACAGAAAGGGAAGGAAAGGGAAATGTATTTTTTAGTCAAAGAGGGAAGTTGTTGTTGAATTCTTTTTTATCACTTTGACAATGTTTTCTCTATATATTTAAAGTATTTTTTTAGTCTTGAATTTCAGACTTTCTGTTTTTTTTTACATTAGTTTACATATTTTTAAAAAAACAATCATGACGGCTGTTCAGGCACCTGTATTGCAAAAATTTTTCAAAAATATAACGTAACTGGTAGTTCACGCTGTTTAGTTATCTTCCTGTTTGCCTCTGGTATCAATTTCTTTTTTTAAACCGGAAACAAATTTATCGATATTAACGACGCCGGCTTGCCCTTTGCCTCTTTTCCTGACAGCTACAGAATTAGCTTCAATTTCTTTATCGCCTATTACAAGCATATAAGGAATCTTTCTATTCTGTGCCTCACGGATTTTATAGTTCATGCTCTCGCTTCTGTCGTCTAATTCGACCCTTATATTTTCATCTTTTAATTTTTTATATACAGAATCCGCAAAGTCCAGGTGTTTATCAGAAATAGGGACAATTATAGCCTGGACAGGAGAAAGCCATGCCGGGAAAGCACCGGCATAATGCTCAATAAGAGCGCCTATAAATCTCTCCATGGAACCAAAGATCACTCTGTGGAGCATAACCGGTGTCTGGAGGCTTCCGTCTTTGTCGGTGTATTTAAGGTCAAACCTCACAGGCAGGTTAAAATCGAGCTGGATTGTAGCTGCCTGCCAGGTCCTTCCTATCGCGTCTTTAAGTTTAAAGTCGATTTTCGGGCCGTAGAAAGCTCCATCACCCTCGTTTAATTCGTATTCAATGCCTTTTTGCTCAAGCGCTTCTTTTAGGCCGGCTTCTGCACGGTTCCAGTTTTCAAGTTCTCCTACAAAGTCATCCGGTCTTGTAGACAGCTCAACTTCATATGTCATGTCGAATAATTTCAGGGTATCATCCACAAATTCAATGATATTATGGATTTCCGGGATAAATTGCTCGGGTGTGCAGAAGATATGAGCATCATCCTGGGTAAAACCACGAACTCTTGAGAGTCCATGAAGGGTTCCGGAGCGTTCTTTTCTGTAAACTGTCCCAAGTTCTGCCATTCTAATGGGAAGATTCCTGTAACTATGACGCCTGGACTTGTAAATCAGCATATGAAACGGGCAGTTCATTGGCTTTAGCACATAATCCTTGTCTTCTTCAACGTTGAGGTAGTACATATTGTCATCATAGAACTCTGTATGCCCTGAAATGTCCCACAGCTGTTTTTTAGCCATATGCGGGGTATTAACTATCACGTAACCGCGTTTTCTGTGCTCTGTGCGCCAGTAGTTTTCTATTTCTTCACGTATAAGAGCCAGGTTTGGATGCCATAAAACCAGGCCGGGCCCTACTTCCTCCTTGATGCTAAACAGGTCAAGCCGGTTAGAGAGTTTTCTGTGGTCTCTTTTTTCAGCTTCTTCAAGCATATGAAGATAATTTTTCAGGTCTTCTTTATTCCAGAACGCAGTCGCATAAATCCTCTGGAGCATTTTATTATTTTCATCACCCCGCCAGTAAGCCCCTGCTGTACTTAACAGTTTAAAAGCCTTGATAAACTTTGTACCGGGAATATGCGGTCCCCTGCAAAAATCATTCCACACTTCTTTTCCATCTACCTTGCAAACGTAAAGAGTCGGGTTGTGTTGCGCGTATTCCATAAGCAGCTCGGTTTTATATATTTCGCCTTTTTCCCGGAAATCAGTCAGCACTTCCTGCACGTTTTTAATTTCCCGGCGTTCAAAATCCTGGTTTTCCTTTATGATTCTGTTCATTTCCTCCTCTATTTTAGGAAGGTCGTCTATGCTCAGGGAATGGTCAGGAATATCAAAATCATAGTAGAACCCATGTTCAATTGTCGGGCCAATCGCGATTTTTGCGTTAGGAAAAAGTCTTTGTACCGCCTGAGCCATAATATGAGCTGTACTGTGCCTGAGAACTTCAAGGGACTCAGGGTCTTTTGCTGTTAATATCCTGACTGTATCGTTGTTTTTAAGCACAGTTGAAAGGTCTTTGATTTCACCGTTAATTTCCGCGGCTACAGCGTTTTTTCTTAAGCCTTCGCTTATAACTCCTGCTAAGTCTTCAGCGGTTTTGTTTTCTTCTATTTCCCTTGATGAACCGTCAGGCAGGTTTATTTTTATCATTTCTATTTCCTTTTTCAAAAATTAGCGGTTATTTGTAATTTTATCACTTTAAAAGACATAGATATAAATTTATGTAAATTTTTTCTTATTTTAGAACCTATCCGGTAATAAGCAATAAGCCTATTGTCATTACGAGGAAGCCTGCCCCGTGCTTGATACGGGGTTAGCAATCCGGCATTTTAGCCAAGAGGGAGAGATTTCCCACATCGCTCGCTGCGCTCACTCCTCGGAATGACACCTTTACTCCTTTGTCAGTTTGGAGGTTCAAACGTCAAAACTTTTAACAATTTTATATAACACCCGTTGGTTGTCCTCTGTTTGGTTTTCAAAAATTTTATCTATTTCTTTTTTTAGATCCCCAGAGGATTTATGGTGTTCAATATTAAAAAAATCATTTGGTGATACTTCTAAAACTTTTATTAATTGAAGTACTGTTATCAATGATGGAGAACTTTTACCTGTTTCTATATTACTCAAATAAGTAATTATATAAATTTTCCTGTAAAATTAACATTTTTACGGAATTTATATAGTGAATTTTCTGTGGTTTCAAGAAGACCGGTTTCTTTTATTTTTTGCTCAAACTCTTCAGCCCCGAACTTTTTGTCCAAAATAACCTCATAAACCTCTTGAAGCTTATCAATAGAGAATTCATCAGGCAGAACACTCCTGACTACAGGGGTATTTTCAAGTTTTTGCCTTAAAAATTCTGTTGTAAAGTCTAATATTTCAGCATGGTCAAATGCAAGTTCCGGTAAAGTGTTGACGTTGAACCATTTAGCTTCTTTTGCGTCAGTGTCGGCTTTAATTGTCAGGCCGGATGAATCAATAAGCGCATAATAAACAACGCTTACTGTTCTTCCGCGCGGGTCCCTGCCCGGCTTGCCGAAGGTCTGCACCTGTTCAAGACCCGCATTGTTTATTCCGGTTTCTTCTTCAAGTTCCCTTCCGGCAGCAGCGAGGATTCCCTCATCATAATCCGCAAACCCGCCGGGAATCGCCCATTTATCCTGAAAAGGGGGATTTTTTCTCTTTATCAGGAGCAGTTTTAAAGTGTTTTTAATTATGGAAAATACAACAATATCAACTGTTAACGCCGGATTTTTATATTTTTCAACCATATATCCATTAAAAGGCAAAAGGATTCAGCTTATGCCTGCTCCAGTTCCATGTTTTTGATAAACTCGTTGGTCGCAGCATAATGTTCAACTGCCAGGGCAAAGGCATCCGGTTTTTCAACACCCTGTTTTTGGGCATAACCTAAAAAAGCAGGGTATAAGTTTGTAACTTTCTGAACAGCAGCCGGCTGCTCGTTCAGAAATTCCAGGTCTTTTTTTACCTGACGTATTTCTTTAGCTCCAAAGGTAACGGCTTGATCGTCCACTCTGGCTTTTACACGTGAGTTTACCCATGTTTTTTTAACTGATGCGCTTGGGTCATATCTAAGGTCTGTCTTCTCTCCCATAAAGGCAATGCCTTTTGGTGCGGCTTCATAATGTTCTTCTGAGTAAGGTTTTTCACCAGCAGAACCAGTCCCTTGACTGTTTGATATTTGGCTCATATACAGGCTCCGATTAAAAAATTTAAAGTTTTAACATAAAATGTAATTATAACACTTATTTACAAATTTAAAAAAAATTTAAATAAGCTTTTTAAAATTATACTTTTTCTTTGTATTATTGGGATCAACAATATGGATGAAAATTATTTAACCGCAAGAATTTTTTTCATATCCTTTATAGCTTTTTCCATTCCCACAAGAACAGACCTGGAAACAATAGTGTGGCCTATGTTTAATTCATATAAGTCAGGAATTATTAAAATTCTTTTTACATTCCAATAATTTAAACCATGACCTGCATTGACCACTAAACCCAGTTCATTAGCGAGTTTTGCGGCATGCCTCAGTTCATTGAAAGCATCATCTTCTTTTTTTGTGCTAAAAACTTCGGAATAACGTCCTGTATGCAGCTCTATAAATTCAGCTCCGGTCTCTGAGGCTGCTTTTACCTGCTCAACGGAAGGGTCTATAAACAGGCTTACAATTATACCTTTTTCCATAAACGGTTTTATGTACTGTGTAAGATATTCTTTTTGCTTTAAAACATCAAGTCCGCCTTCTGTTGTCAGTTCTTCCCGTTTTTCAGGGACAATACATACACTGTGCGGTAAAATTTCAAGCGCAATTTTTTGCATTTCCTCTGTAGCTGCCATTTCAAAGTTCATTCGGGTTTTTATTGTCCGGTTAAGAAGCCTTACATCCCTGTCGTTTATATGTCTTCTATCTTCACGCAGGTGAATTGTAATTGAGTCAGCCCCTGCAAGTTCTGCAATAACGGCAGCCGCGACAGGGTCTGGTTCAACACCGCCCCTTGCCTGTCTTATAGTTGCTACATGGTCTATGTTTACGCCCAGTTTTACCATTTTCCCACTTCATTTTTATTAATAACAGTTTTTATTATAAATCAGAAACGCTTGAATTTTTCAATAATTAACCTGAGTCGCCAATTAATTTTTATGGAATTTCTAAAAATCCCCACCATGAATGAGCTACTGCGTTAGCTCCCGCTGCCGCGCACGCACGCCCTGAA
>JANQEB010000055.1 GCA_028278605.1 Candidatus Gastranaerophilales bacterium | reverse complement strand
ATTGCTTCGCAACTAGTTTTCCGCTTATATCCCATGATCCACGGCTCGCAATGACGTAATTGCAAGGCAGTCCGGGAATTATTAAGAACTTTTCAGACACCCTCTCAGAATGACGAAATGAGTAAAAATTTTTTATTACCTACTTAATAATAATCAGTCATTATAGGCGCGAAATCATTGTAATTTGTCATATGCACAAAAGTGTATAAAATATCGCTTTTAAAACATTTTGTCCCCAGGTCAAGAATATACTTCATAGCCTCCCTGGAGTTTTTTACCTTAACTTCGCCCTTGCCCGAGGTAAGTTTGTCATAAATGTTGCATATAGAAACAATATGGGCTTCAGTGGTAATAAAGTTCCCTGCAATTCCCAGCGGATAACCTGAACCGTCAGCGTTTTCATGGTGCTGAAGCGCGACCATGGCTATTTTGTCAGAAAGTTGCAGTTCATTTTTTATTATATGGTAGCCAAGTTTTGGGTGTAATTCCATTAATTTAGCTTCTTTGCCGGTATGGGAACTTTTTTTCGTGATTGATTGCGGGATCCGTGTTTTGCCGATGTCATGGAGCATTGCAGCCAGTGTAATATCCTTTATAGACTCATTGCTCATTTTTAGCTTGGTTGCCAGGACAGCGCTGAGCATAGCCACATTAACGCCGTGAGCATAATAATAATCCCCGTATACTTTTAATTGAGACTTATAAAGTATCTTATTTACTTCAGGAACAATATTATCAACAATGTTGTCCCTTACTTCTATACAAAGCGACGGGTCCTCAGCACCTTCTTCAATGAATTTATCCATTAATACCTTGTATTTATCAGCTATTTTAGTTTTTACTTCTTCAGAAATTACCGGCCTTTTTGTAACTTTAAGATAAGCAACTTCAGCAGCATTCAGGTCGATTTTAGATACATCTTCATCTGCGGGTTCTTCTTCGGTTTCCTCGGTTTCATCCTGCTCATCCTCAAGAAACAGGACATCTTCTTCATCAAGAAGCTCCATTGATTCTTCTTTTTGGTCTTCAAAATCATCAATATCCTCGATATAAATTTTGGGAATGTATTTTAACTGCAAAACCTTACCCGGAGTAAGAATTTCTCCGGCGCTAAAAATTACTTTCCCCTTCTCGTTAAAAATATCAAATGGAAGAACTTTATGATTTGTAAGTTCATCTACTGAAATAAGCTGCAATTATTCTGCTCCTGGCTCTTACATGTTTACCCGACTTCTTTTTTAAAAAAAATTTTTTTAAAGTCTCTTTATATATATTATCGTATATTTTAGTAAAAACTTTAAACCGGCTTTCTTTTTTGGTAGTGATCAATTAATGACTGATAGAATTTTTCCTTGTCGTCATTGCGAGGAGTGAAACGACGAAGCAATCCACTTGAGTTTACTTGGTGATGGAT
>JANQEB010000054.1 GCA_028278605.1 Candidatus Gastranaerophilales bacterium | reverse complement strand
ATTGCTTCGCAACTAGTTTTCCGCTTATATCCCATGATCCACGGCTCGCAATGACGTAATTGCAAGGCAGTCCGGGAATTATTAAGAACTTTTCAGACATCTTCTAAAAATTTTACAAAAGTATTTTTTCTTTGTTTCTTACTTGCCAAAAAAAATTTATAATATATTATTATATAATAATATGTTAATTTGATAAGAGGTAGAGTTGATGAGGAGCGGACTAATGCAAAATTTTATAAACAGTTTTAAAAACCTGTTTGCAAACTTTAGAGGCGATTTATTCGGAGGTATAACAGCAGGAATTATAGCGCTACCGCTTGCCCTTGCGTTTGGGGTTGCCAGCGGGGTAGGTGCTGCTGCGGGTTTATACGGCGCAATATTTGTGGGTTTGTTTGCTTCGGTTTTTGGAGGGACAAGACCACAGATTTCCGGGCCTACCGGACCTATAACCGTAGTAGTAGCAGCAATAGTCGCATCTAACCCCGGAAATTTTAAGCTAATATTTGCAACTATCTTACTTGCCGGGCTTTTCCAGATTATCCTGGGTATAAGCAAGGTTGGCAGTCTTATAAGATACGTTCCCTATCCTGTTATATCAGGTTTTATGAGCGGTATAGGGGTTATTATAATTATTTTGCAGATCAACCCCCTGCTGGGCCTTGATGTACAGGGGACCCCGATTAATACAATTATGAGCCTGGGGGAAGTGTTCAATTCTTTTAACCTGCAAAGTCTTATTCTCGGTGTTGCAACACTGATTATTGTGTTTTATACCCCCTGTAAAATACGGCAGGTAATTCCTCCTTCCTTAATTGCGCTGGTTAGTGTAACTATAGCAAGCGTGCTGCTTGGCTTTAACGTTAAAACCATCGGAGAAATCCCTGTAGGGCTGCCTGATTTTCAATTCCCTTTAATTTCAGTGGAGGATTTTGTAAAAATTGTCCCGCTTGCTATTACTGTAGCTATACTTGGGGCTGTTGACTCCCTGCTAACCTCGCTTGTATCTGATTCCCTGACAAAAGAAACCCATAATTCCAACAAAGAACTCGTTGGACAGGGCATAGGGAATATGTTTTCCGCTTTATTTGGAGGGATTGCAGGCGCAGGCGCGACAATGAGAACGGTTGTTAACATTAAAACCGGGGGTAAAACACCTCTGTCCGGCATAATCCATGCGGCATTTCTTATAATATTACTGCTGGGCGCTGCCCCGCTCGCTTCAAACATACCTATGGCAGTACTGGCAGGCATTTTAATCAAGGTAGGCTTTGATATTATTGATTATAAGTTCTTGAAAATAATAAACCACGCGCCAAGAAGGGACCTGGCAGTTATGATCCTGGTTTTTGCGCTGACCGTGTTTGATGATTTGATATTTGCTGTTGGCGCAGGAATAGTATTATCCTGCCTGCTTTTTGCATCGAGGGTTGCAAAAAAATTCAAAATAACTATAGATGACTATAAGCAAACAGCTAATACAGAGTCAGAAGAGCATATTGAGGAGCTTTCAAAATATAAAATCAGGATGGTGAATATTGACGGTGAATTTTTCTTTGGCTCTTCATCAAGGGTGCTGACAAGGGTTGATGACTTGCTGGGAACTCAATACCTGATCATTAACTGCGGATCAATCCCTGAAATGGACATATCAGCCGTGTTTGCACTTGAAGACATTATTGTAAGGATGAAAGATAAAGGCATAAATGTATTTCTCGTGCTTTCAGGCGTGGAAATTGCCAAAAAACTGCTCAGGCTCGGTGTAGTGAAATTAATTGGCAGGGATAACCTTTTTTATGAAAAATGCCAAGCAGTAGAAAAAGCCCGTGAATTAATTTCAGGAAAATTCTACTTGGAAGACTCTGATAAAAAGGAGGTTACTGTATGAACAGGGAAAAGTTTAACGATGTTTTTAAGTCTATCTCCAGCTTTTTTGGGCTTTTATCAAATCCTGACAGGGTAAAAATTCTTGGATTGATTACAAAGCAGGAACTGGATGTCCATGCAATACAGGAAAAATTGCAAATCAGCCAGTCCAGGGTTTCCCAGCATCTTAAGCTTTTAAAACTTAATAACCTGGTAGAAGAAAGAAGAGAAGGAAAACACGTTTATTATCATGTAAAAGACCCGAATGTATCAAAGGTTATAGAGAGCGCAATCCATTTCCATATGGTTTCATGTACTGACCCGGAAGCTATAGCTTTATTTAATGAACTATTTATTTTGTGGCATGTGTAAAAAAATTAAAGGAGAAAAAAATGAGTAAAATTTTAATGAATGAATCAACTGAAAATGCTGTGTATATTCCTGCTGCAGCAGTACAGCCCATTATTCACAGGAGCGCGGCGATAAGGAATTCCCAGATAACCGGGAATGTTACCGTTGCAGAGAAGGTTCATATAGTAAATGCGGTTATCAGGGCAGATGAAGGAACTCCTTTTTATATTGGCAAAGGTTCTAATATACAGGATTTTTGTACCTTACATGGTTATGTAACGAGAAATGACAAGGCTGAAATCACTGAAAACCTTATACCGGTTGAGGATAAATATTATTCAATTTATATTGACGAATATGTTTCCGTTGCGCACGGGGCACTGGTGCATGGGCCTTCATACATTGGTTATAATTCATTTATTGGCTTTAAAGCAACTATTGACGCTGCCGTAATAGGAAATAACGTGGAAATCGGGGCACACTCATACATTAAAAGCGTTGCTATTCCCGATAATATTGCAATTGCGCCAAATGCTGTTATAACAGAGGAAAAAGATATAGAAAAATTTGTTGTTAAGCCCTCAGGAATTAACAAAAAAGTTGTAAATGTAAACCTTGAGATGGCAGAAGCTTATAACAAATAATGAAATATCATAAATTATCTTTTTTAGTAACTATCACAGGTTTAATCATCGCTTACTTTTGGGGCGAAAAAGTCCGTCCCGGGGGTGGAATTGTCGCATTATTTTTAACAGCTGTGCTGGCAGTTCTTGAAGTAAGCCTGTCCTTTGACAACGCTGTAGTAAATGCTGTCAGGCTCCAGAAAATGTCTCCCATCTGGCAAAGAAGGTTTCTTACA
Source organism: Candidatus Gastranaerophilales bacterium (assembly GCA_028278605.1). GTDB lineage: Bacteria > Cyanobacteriota > Vampirovibrionia > Gastranaerophilales > UBA9971 > JANQEB01. Next base: position 889 of record JANQEB010000054.1, on the reverse strand, counting down.
TGGGGAATGCTTATAGCTGTCTTTGGGATGAGGCTGGTTTTTCCCATTGTAATTGTTGCGATATTTGCAGGTGTGGGGGTTTTTGAGGTTATAAACCTTGCATTTACAAATCCTGAAAAATATTCATATTACCTGCATGAATCCCATGCCGCCATAGCTGCATTTGGCGGTATTTTTCTTCTTATGCTATTTTTGTCGTTTATATTTAACCGGGCAAAAAAGATTCACTGGATAGCAATAATCGAGGAAAAGCTCATAAAGCTTGGCAAACTGGAAGGCATAGAAATAATTATAGCCCTGTCAGCACTATATACTGCTCAAAATTTTGTTGAACCCTCGGAAAAATTATCGGTTATGCTGGCGGGAATAAGCGGTTTAATTGTTTATTTGCTTATTGACGGACTGGTTAAGCTTCTTGAGATTGAACAGGAAGCCGGGGCTTTATCCGGCGTGGTTAAACAGGGCGGGTTTATGAGCTTTTTATACCTGGAAATAATTGATGCTTCGTTTTCTTTTGACGGGGTAATAGGCGCATTTGCGGTAAGTAAGGATATTGTAATAATATCAGTGGGCTTAACAATAGGGGCTATGTTTGTAAGGTCATTTACCATAATGCTTGTCGAGGAAAAAACACTTGCAAAGTACATATACCTGGAACATGGCGCACATTGGGCAATCGGGGCTTTAGCATTCATAATGCTTTATTCAACGTTCGCTCATATACCGGAAGTGATTACCGGTCTTATAGGCGCCGGTTTTATCGGGGCTTCTTATGTTTCCTCGGTTTTCTTTAATAACAGGACTTACGCAACTAGCTCGAAAACATCTTGATTAGTATATTTTTTCATATAGAAATCCTGTAAGAAGTCTCTATGTGAGGCTTCTATGC
>JANQEB010000018.1 GCA_028278605.1 Candidatus Gastranaerophilales bacterium | reverse complement strand
CCATGTATTGACAGCGTTATAGTTGTATGGAATAATGATAATGTACTTCCTATAGCCGATTTGAGCTAAAAATACTTTTTAGTTCTTCCTTGTGAAGAGTGTTTTTGTTGTCTGTTTTTTTATGCAAAACAGTAGAAATATCTTGTGCAGATTTTTATACAAAATAGTTTTTAAAAACTATTTGATTAAACGGAGCTTATGAGTATGCTTAAAAACAAAGGTTTTTCCCTTGCAGAAACCTTAATTTCGCTTTTAATAATGAGTGTGGCGGTTGGAGCTGCAATGCATATTACGACAAAAATGTTGCAAAGTAAGACAAAACTGGACCATAAGGTTTTAAAATGTATAAAAAGTGGTGATTTTTCTTTCTATGATGATATAACAGGTGATACAACAATGCCTGCTGAAGGCACAGCTTGCTATGATGCTATTACATCTGTCAAGTATTCAATAAGTAATTCTCTCAGCTCTATTAAGTGGTCGGCTAATCATGGGACTTCAGCAGAGCAGACAGCCGCAAAAAAAATACTAAAAGCCGCCTGTAATGAAGGCGGCGAAAGAGCATGCGACTACTTTGTAACCAGGTGTGTAACAAATGGGCAGACCGTCGCCCCTTTCTGTGATGAAACCGGATATGATGATGTCGCGTATTACCTGCAAAAACCGGCCTCTTCTATTAATAAGGGAGTTGTTTACGTAAGAGACAAAGTTGAAAAAACTCTTCCAAGTGTTGTTGAAAGCCTTATAGGAGAGGTACAAACAGATTGTACCGCAGTGCCGGATAGCGTTGCATGTGATTTATATAAACCATGGATATTTATAAAAGCCTGCAATGCCGGTTATTCAATAGGCTGTACCGAAGCATTTAATAAAAATTATAATAAAAGCTGCAGCCAGATAAAAAATGCCTGGCCGGAAGCTACTACAGATACTTATAATTTGACCTTCAAAGGATCAAGCAGTCCTGTAGAAGCCGAATGCAATATGACATCTTTGCCAGTTGCCGTAATAAGCGGATGTAATGCCATTACTAACGATTCATATAATTGTATGGATTCTTCTGACCCTGCAGATGCCTGCTCTGATGATTGCCTTAAAGGATATAATAACAACTATAACAGAAGCTGCTTTGATATCAGGGCTAACTGGTTTGCAGCGCCGCTTGATACTTATAATATAACCAGTAACGGCGCTCCGCCTGCCGCCCTGGGGACTGACATATGCCAGGGGGCAGTAGCAAACTGCACGGATAAACCGGGCCTTATGTGTCTTGACGGCACTATATACGCAGGTGATTATAGCGGTGATATATTTACACCTCCTGTTGACCAGGGTTCATTCTCCTGGAATAATGGTTTGCCTGCATATACTATATTATATGCAGGGGCTCTTTTTCCTAATAATGAATCTGATGGTGAATACAATTCATATATATTAGACCGCTGGAACACTCTGGGAAACGGCGAATACTTGTGGGGCAGCTTGAAAGGAGCTCCTTACCGGGCAGTTGCAGCCTGTGAACAATTAAACGCAATAAATTACCTGAACCATGATGACTGGTACCTGCCTTCATTTTATGAATTTAAGTATACATTCGGGGATTATTATGCTGATATAGGAGGATTTTCACCGGACAGTCTTTATTGGACTTCAATGTGGACCGGTAAGACCGGTGCATGTGCTTATGAGGAAGGTCAATCTATAAATAAGCACCGGGGCGACGGAACCAGGCAATATACATACAAAGTAAGATGTATAAGGAAAGACGGTGATTTTACCCCGCCTACCCTGCCTGATGATATACGCCCGGGCCCGGTTGACTGTTCATCTACCACACCTGATATAGGTACTCTTTGCAATGACGGTACCATATATGCAGGTACATACGGGTATAAAAAGCTATATACAACTGCTGATAATGGACCCGGACAAATGTCTTTTAACAATGGAGGCCTGACCAGCCCTACTAATATTTATACTTATTATCCTTATAATGATTACTTTAACGACGAAGAAAACGGTGAAAAGAATACTCACGGGCTTGCTAAACTGCTTGTTGACGGTGAATATTACTGGGGTATGGTTAACCATACCCCATTCCAGGCAGCAAAGGCCTGCTATGACCTTGTCCAAAACGGATATGATGACTGGTACCTGCCGGCAAAAAATGAACTAAAGTTTTTAATAGACAATAAAAAAGCTATAGGTTATTTTTACTCCGAACACTACTGGTCTTCCACAATAAACCCCCTTGGGCATATCGCTTATGCTTTAAGCGCTGATACCGGGAATTTAAAATATTCTACTTTAAGTTATCAGCATTTCGTAAAGTGTATAAGAGATGAAGATACTACTGACAGTTACTCTGGCTTTCCTCCCCCGGCAAAACCTAACGTAGACTGCCAGGACGCAATTGAGGACCCTATTGGCTCTCCCTGCCTGGACGGCACAGTTTATGCCGCTAAATCAGGCTCTACAAAATATTTCTTTGCCAAAAGACTTTATGATGCTGAAAAAACCTGGAATAACGGCACTGATGACTGGCATCAGACTTACATTAACAGTAAAACTGACGGGTTAGCCAACACAAACGACCTTTTACTCGCCACTGATGAGGGAAATCCTTATCTGGCAGCACAGGCCTGTAAATACTTAAATGATATAAAATATTTAAGTTACGATGACTGGTACTTGCCGGCAAGAGAAGAAATTAATATGTTGCTTACAAATAAAAACGATACAGGCTGGTGGTACAGTAGTTACTGGACATCAACTGAAAAAGATTCAGAATATGCTTATATATATAATACTGCGGCATCACATTATCATAAATACAAAAACCAGAAATTCCCGGTACGCTGCATAAGAAAAGAGCCTTAACCCGCTATTTTAGTTATGAACGGAGTATACTGCTTATGAAAAAAAATAAAGCTTTTTCAATGGTAGACGCAATGCTTGCGTTCTTGATAATAAGTGTGGCAATAGCAGCTTCTATGCCTGTTATAACAAAGATGTCCCAGGTAAAAACAAAGCTGGATAAACATGTTATAAATTGCATAAACCGGGGCTCTTTTAGTTTTTATGATGACACTACAGGAGAAACATCGGTTCCTTCTGCAGGAACAGCTTGCTATGCAGCGTATAAAAGCGCTAAGTTTGCAAGAGGGGAAGCATTTAAGTCTATAATGTGGAAAGCTGGCTCAGGTAGTGAAGAAGAACAGCTCGCCGCAAAAAAAATATTAAGGGCTGCCTGCGACGGGGGTGGGTCCAGCGCCTGTGATTATTTTGTAAATAGGTGCTTAACAGAAGGCCAGACTTCAGGAAATTTTTGTGATGAAGACGGGTATATGGACCTGACGTATTACTTAAAACACCTATCTACATCAGAGGAGTGGAGCCACAATTACATAAAAGAAAAAGTTAAAAAAATTCTGCCGACTCTTGCTGAAACTGTTTTAGGGGATTTAAAAAAAGCCTGTGCAGAAAAACCCTCCAGTATTGCCTGTGAACTGGATAAACCCTGGATATACATAAAAGGCTGTAACCTTGGCAATGCTGATGCCTGTATAGAAGCGTTTAATAATAATTATAATAAAAGTTGCACCCAGGTATATAATTCCTGGCCGGAAGCTATTTCTGATGTGTATAAACTCACTTTTAAAGGAGCAGCTAACCCGGTTAATATACACTGTGTATTTATATCAGGGGTTAGTGCGGCAGTAACAGGGTGTAATGCTATTACTGATGGCGCAGACAACTGCACCGGCAGTTCTCTTTCTACTGATGCCTGCTCTAATGACTGCCTTGCCGGGTATAATAACAATTATAACAGAAGCTGTAATCAGATTAAAAAAGAGTGGGGTGAAGTTCCTTACGGTATATATAACCTTACTGAAAACGGGCCCCCTCCTGCCGCTCTGGTACAAAAAGACTGCAAAGCGCCAGACCCTCAGTGCACGGATAAACCGGGTCTTATGTGCCCTGACGGCACTATATACGCAGGTGATTATAACGGCGCTATATTTACAACCCCTGCTGACCAGGGTTCATTCTCCTGGAATAACGGCGGTAATGATTATAATATACTCTATCCAAAGGCTACATATCCCAATGATTACCATAGTGGCGAATACAACTCATATATATTAAACCACTGGAATAGTCTGGGAAATGATGAATACTTATGGGGCGAACTGAAAGGAGTTCCTTACCAGGCAGCTGCAGCCTGTAAACAATTAAATACAACAAATTACCTGAACCATGATGACTGGTACCTGCCTTCATTTAATGAATTTAAGGATACGCTCAATGCTAATTATGAGGATATAGGAGGATTTGACAGCGGTAGTTATTATTGGACTTCAGTCTTTAAGGATAATAACGAAGCGCTTGTTTATAAAACTTCCGGTTATTCCGGTACTATCGGTATGGATAGGTCCTATGCGCTTAAAGTAAGATGTATCAGGAAAAACGGTGATTTTACCCCGCCTACCCTGCCTGATGATATACGCCCGGGTCCGGTGGACTGTTCATCTGCCACACCTGAAATAGGGACTCTTTGCACTGACGGTACCATATATGCAGGTAAGTACGGGTCTAAAAGGCTATATACAACCGCTGATTTCGGACTTGGGAAAATGTCTTTTAACAATGGAAGCTCAACGGAACCTACTGATATTTATACTTATTACCCTTATAATGATTATTTTAAGAATGCTGAAAACGGCGAAAAGAATACCCAGGTCCTTGCCAACCTTTCTGATGGTGAATATTACTGGGGCACTGTTAACCATACTCCGCTACATGCGGCAAAGGCCTGTTATGACCTTGTCAAACACGGATACGATGACTGGTACCTGCCGGCAAAAAATGAACTGAAGTTTTTAGCCGACAACACAGAAGCTTTAGGTTATTTTTACTCCGAATACTACTGGTCTTCCACAAGAGCTTCTGAGGGCGCCACTTATCATATAAGGATTGATGATAGTTATATAAGCCATGGTCTTACTTATAGGGATTATGATGTAAAATGTATAAGAGATGAAGATAATGATGACAGTTACCCTGACTTTCTTCCTCCGGCAAAACCTAACGTAGACTGCCAGGACGCAATTGATGACCCTATTGGCTCTCCTTGCCTGGACGGCACAGTTTATGCCGCTAAATCAGGCTCTACAAAATATTTCTTTGCCCAAAGACTTTATGATGCCAAAACAAGCTGGAACAACGGCGCTAGTGACTGGTATGAGACCGGTATTAACAGCGAAACTGACGGTTTAACCAACACAAATGACCTTTTACTTGCCGCTGATGTGGGAAGTCCTTATCTGGCAGCACAGGTCTGTAAAGATTTAAATGATTTGAACTATTTAGGTTACTCTGATTGGTATTTACCGGCAAAAGACGAAATGGATCTTTTGCTTGACAATAGAGACGATACAGGCTGGTGGTACGGTGATTACTGGACATCAAATGAAAAAAGCTCAAAATATGCTTATAAATATTATTCTTCTGATACCTCGGCTTATACAAGACTTAAAAGTGAGGAAAATAAGGTACGCTGCATAAGAAAAAAGCTTTAATAAAATAAAAGTTTTTTCTTCAGTGCCGGCAATAGTTTGTAAAATTAAATTTCTATACTAAAATGAGTCTATGCTCCCGTTGCTGCTGGTAAACACAGAAGTTTTAGTTTATTTTAGCTTGTGAATACAAGAATTTTAGCTTATTTTAGTCTATCTTAGTTTATTTTAGTTTTGCTTGCGAATTCAGGAGTGAAGAAAAGCTGAAAAGAAAACTCTGCTTTCTTTTGAGGCTTTTTGTAACTCATTTTCGCCATACCGATTTATGAATATTAACAGTTATTTATTGAAATCGGTATAATTACATAAAATTTAAATTATTGTCTGTTGAATTTTCTTTATGTTAAACTTTATTTGGTTTTCTATAAAATGATTTTCTATCCGAAGTGGAGAGATGGCCGAGTGGCTGAAGGCGGCACCCTGCTAAGGTGTTATGTGGGCAACTGCATCGAGGGTTCGAATCCCTCTCTCTCCGATTTCTGTTTTAATGTATAGTAAGAAAAATGTGCGCTTGTAGCTCAGTTGGATAGAGTGCTTGGCTACGAACCAAGAGGTCGGGGGTTCGAATCCCTCCAAGCGTGGTCTTTATTAAAAGCAAGTCCTTCGGCTAATATGTCGAAGGGCTTTTCGTACTCAAAAAAATTAAAGGCAAATATAATTTCTCAGTTGGTTTGAGAGTGCTTGTCTTCAAAAACTAACTTGTATTCTAGAATATCAAAAATTACTAACATTTCGTTATAAGAAATGCTTCCCCTTCTTAGTTTATGAGATAAATTAGCTGGTAAATAATTTTTATTTAGCTTAATACTCAACTCTTTTGCAAGTTCTTTCATTGTCTTGCCTCTTTGAGCTAAAAGCGATTTTATTCTTTTTCTTGCTTGTAGTTCCATAATTTTATAATACATTTTTGTCTTATTGTTGATAAAAACGTCATTTTCTATTCATAATAAATGTAAAATACGACAATAAAGAAAGATTTATTACATTTTTTGTTAATAAAGGAGCAAAAATGAAAGAAGTAAAAAATTATAACTTTACCGAAAAAGAATTTAAAAAATAGAAAAATTGGCAGATGATATTTATAACACGATTATTGTTCTAGAAGGACACTGTCAAAATAATTCCTTGAGTGGAGATTTTCAAAATATTATGCCTATTATAGGTTTATTACGTGAAATTACTGATGAACTTAACTACATTTTTATTGCTTATCCCGAAAAATAACTTCTTATTAATTTTCCTCAGAGAATGTTTGAAAAGTTTTTCATCATGTTAACTGCCTGAGCATTCTATGTAACATAGCCAAATAAATCATACCTTCACTGTTTTTAGGAGAATATTCATAGTCTTTACTTAATCCACGATAATTATTGAACCAGGCAAAAATCCTCTCAACTATCCACCTGAAAGGCAAAACTTCAAAGCCTTCATCCGGTTTCTTTACTATTTCAAGAACCCAGCCAAAAAATTTAAAAATATATTCCAATTAATTTTCCTGCATAACCAGCATCAGCAAATATTTTTACTAATCTTGGCATTTTGCCTTTAATCGGAAACAAAAGTATTTTTGCATCGTCCCTGTCTTGTATATCACCTTAATATCCCTCCGGTGCATAAATAATCTTTGTTTCCAGAGGTTCTTCCGTATTTTTTCCATAACCCTTAATTTCAACTAACTTTGCCTGGTTATTCGGCACAAAAACCACTGTTCCGGCAGCTAAAACCTCATTAACAGAATAAGCCCTGAAATTCCTCTCTATTGGATTTTTTGTGTTTTTATTTAACTTCTCTGCAACCAATATAGCAATTTCTTCAGCTTTAACACCCTTTTTTAAAGCAAACTTGCTGGTTATAGCAGAAGCAGCCATGCGAACATTTGCCCTGACAGATGCATCTTGCTTTTGTTCTTCAGGAGTGAAAAATACCGGTATGGAAAACAGCGCAAATACCGCTAAAACAACAACTACAACTATAATTTCTAATATTGTAAAACCTTTTTTCCCACGCATAAGAGCCTCATTATTTATATTCATAGTAACTTCCTACTTATATTGTAAACAAAAAAAAACAGCAGGTGAATACCTGCTGCTTGGGGCTAAATATATTTAGATGGCTATTATAAATTTATGGTTGCGGTTGCAGGTGGAAGTAACACCTTTTGGGTTAACTGGTTGCCGCCTCCGTCACAACCATCAACAGTAACCTCGCCTGTCCCGGCATTGACCTGTACTCCAACCTGGCCGGCTCCGCAAGCACCGCCAAATACAAAAGCCGGATTTGCACTATTATAAGGATTTTCTGATGTTGCGTTTAATTCACCAATAAGCGCTGCGTCTACTGTTGCGCCAATAGCTAACCTGCTTGCTATTGATGATGATGCTGCACTTACGTTACCTAAAACTGCTGACTGCCTTGACTCGTCTACCGCGTTAAGCAGGGATGGAACCGCAATTAGTGCCAGTACTCCCAGAATAACGACTACGATCATAAGTTCAAGTAATGTGAAACCTTGTCTCTTTTTCATAAGCTTTCGTCCTTTCTAACAAACTACCCTGTTAATTCTATACACCTGTATTTCTTAAATTCAGAAATATTATTTGCTTTTTCGTATTTTTATTATTACTTATTTTTTTTTAGTTTTAAAGTGTTTAAAAAAAAATTGTAATAATCAGAAACATATTTTCTGAATTCCGAAAACATCATGTTTGCAATTATAAGTAGGTAACAAAAAATTTTGGTAGTGGCTAAATTCTCAGAGGGTGTTTGAAAAGTTTTTCATCATGTTAACTGCCTGAGGATTCTATGTAACATAGCCAAATAAATCACACCTTCACTGCTTTTAGGAGAATATTCATAGTCTTTA
>JANQEB010000009.1 GCA_028278605.1 Candidatus Gastranaerophilales bacterium | reverse complement strand
TTTGAAGAGCTGGTTGCGGAAGTTGGCGCAAGTTTCTTATGTGCAGAATTCAATATCAAACAAGACCTTAAAAACTCTGCTAGCTATATTGACAGCTGGGTTAAGGCTCTTAAGGAGGACGAAACCAATAACTACATATTTAAAGCAGCAAAGCAGGCAAGCGATGCTGTTGATTATCTTATGCAGTACACAAAGAAAGGAGAATTAATATGTGCGTAGTAAATTATGAGGAAATTGTATGCGATTTTGAGCGTGCCATAGCAAGGTTAATCCTTTATGGATTGACATCAATCCCTTTTCCTATAACTATAGATTTCTTTTACCTGTATATATCAGGCATAAATTCAGACCTAATGGAGCAATATGACCTAAATGATGACTTAACGCAGGGCTGTCTATGCTTCTTTAGCGAACAGCAGATACATTTAATCTTGAAAAGGCTTGTTGAGATTGGCTTACTCAGAACAGAAACCATAACAAATCAGGTTGAAGTTTACTATATCACCGACAAAGGAGATAGTTTTCTGGAAAATGACTGGTCGTATATAAATCCAGACTTTTTTAAATCACTTATCAAAATCAAATAAATCCGGCAATTTTACGTCAAGAGCTCTTGATAATTTATATATGTTAAGAAGACCCGGGTTACGCTCCCCTCTTTCTATAAAGCCCATGTAAGTCCTGTGAACGTTAATTTTTTCAGCTAACTCTTCTTGTGAAAAGCCTTTGGCTAATCTCAATTCCTTTATACGTTGACCAAAATTTCTTAACACTTTTGTATTCATAGGGAAATCTTAGTGTTAAGATACTCTCAGTATCTACATACAGCTTGTATCATAATCCATTTAAAGGCAGTCATTTAAAGTATTTATTGTAAATTTTACAAAGGAGTTTTTTATGGAAATATTAATACCGATAGGTTTATTTTTTGTATTTTTATTTGTGGTCGGCTTAGTTGCTGAGCTAAAAGAAAAAGGAGAGACTTATTCTCCTGCACTTAAACAAAGTATGATAAATACAAGAATAAACGCTATGGCAAAGGAATTAAGAGGCTACCTTTTAGATATAAACCTTGAAGACCCAGCTTATCTTTTAGTACAGGCTACACGTTATAGATTGTCGTTATCGTCAAACCCTGTCAACAAAAAAGCGGCACAAATTTTAAAAGCCCCCCAGTTGTTTTCAAAGGAAGAATGTTATGAAATTTATTGGGTGCTTGAAGATATATATATTAATCTGCGAGAAAAAAGAAAAAATAAATTCGCTGAAGGTGCTCAATGGGCAAATGACACAGCTAAACGCATGGCATTAATTGAAAATAGTTGTAGATTATGGATGGTTACTATTGGTGCTGTTATAAACCCAGCCTCAAAAGATGAAGCCCAAGATGTATGGAATTTACTTATAGATTCATATCCCTATATAGAAGATGCTATTGCATTAATCAAAATGGAAGATAAAGTAAGTTCAGGGTTACATTCTGGTGATACAGACAATACAGATTACGAATTTCTTAAAAAGGAAGCATACTTTGTGCCAGAAATTTTTAAACAAAATACTGTAAGTCTTTCTGTAGGAGATTGAAAGCGTATGGTGGTGAATCCTTTTAACTACAAGGGAAGCAGCGAATGTCATTGCTTTATATGTGAGAAAAAAATTGTCAATTTATATTTGAAGTACTGAAATTATTTATGTCAAATATTACACTATTTTACATAAAGATTGTCATGATAAACTTAAATCAAATTACAATTCATTTTTTTGTGTGGAGGAGTATATGGTGATAGAAAACGCCATTAATCAAAAAGAATTAATATTAAAATTTGACCTGAGAACGATTGAGCACTTAGGCATACAAATGTATAAAACATTGCCTCCTGTCTTGGCAGAGCTTATTTCTAATTCTTATGATGCGGATGCTAGCTGGGTAAATATAGAATTTATAGAAAATAAGGGCTCAAAACAAATTATTGTATCTGATGATGGTCACGGTATGAACTTTGAAGAAATTAACGAAAGTTTTCTGGTTATAGGGAAAAATAGGCGCAAAGATAACAAATACACTGGAGATCAAAGCCCAAAGGGAAGAAAAGTTACTGGAAGAAAAGGACTTGGAAAGCTGGCTATTTTTGGTATTGCTAATGAAATTCAAATTGAAACAGTTAAAGATAATGTCAAAAATATTTTCAATATGAATTTGAAAGATATTTTAAATTCAAAGACAGGAGTTTATTATCCTCAAAAAATATGTGAAAACGAAAACGTTTGTCAAAGTTCTGGAACTAAAATTATTTTAAATGAAATTAAAAGAAAAAATGCGTTTAATCTTGAAGAGATAAGGGCAAGCATAGCCAAGAGATTTGCTTTTGATGATTCAAATTTTCATATTCAATTAAATGAAATTGGACAAACACCTTTAATTATTAATAGCAATACAAAATGGGATTATATTAGTCATCAATTCGTATGGGAATTCCCTGAAAATGATTTAAGTGAAGAAAATTTCGCAATAAATAACAATATAAAAGGACGTATCCTTACAACTAAAAATCCTTTGCAGGAAGATCAAAGAGGAATATTTCTTTACGCAAGAGGTAAATTGGTTAATCCAAATGAATTTTATGGACTGAAAGCCACTTCTTCTCTAGCATATAATTATATGACAGGGGTATTTAATATTGATTATATTGATGAACAAGATATTGATTTAATAACAACTAATAGAGATGGGCTTATTTGGGAAAGAGAAGAACTCCAACCCCTTAAAAATTGGCTTAAAGAACAGATTCAAAATATAGAAAAACAATGGAGCCTTAAAAGGAAAGAACTTAAAGAAGAAAAAATAACTGAAATAACTGGTTATTCCCCTAGTGAATGGGTAGAATCTTTGCCCTCAAGGAAAAGAAAGCTTGCAAGTAAATGGCTTGATAATATATATAATGAAAAAGGGATAGATGAAGATAAAGCGAGTAATTTGATTAATCATTTACAATTATGTTTTCAATTTGATACATTTGATGATTTAGCAGCAGACCTTGATAATTCAGGTCTTGACGAGGTAAAGGTTTTAGAACTTTTTAAAGAATGGCGAATAGTTGAAGCACAGGAATTTTATAATTTATCTAAAGGCAGAATTAAAGCCATAGAAAAATTACAACAATTTATTAATGAAGATGCAAGGGAAGTTCCAACTATTCATAACTTTATAAAAGAATTCCCATGGCTTTTAGACCCAAGGATGACTATTATAAAAAAAGATGAAGTTTATTTTTCAACGTTATTAAAAGAACAATTTCCAGATCAAAAATTAGAGGAACCAAATAGAAGGTTGGATTTTTTATGTGTTGGGTTTAATGATACTTTTTATGTTGTGGAGCTTAAACGGCCGTCCTGCAGGGTATCAAAAGAAGAATTAGACCAACTGCTTGAATATTGTGAATTTGTCAGGGAAAAATTTGGAACATCTGATACCTCCTATTCTCAAGTTTCAGGTTATATTATAGCTGGAGGACATGCAACTGCTAGAGGCGTTGACACTCGATTGAAACAAATGCAGGCAGACCGTATGTATTTAAAAACTTACCCAGAGCTTCTATCATTAGCCATCGCATATCATAGAGATTTCATGGAAAAACATAAAGAATTCAAGGAATAAATCAATGTATACTCATGTAAATTTCCAAGTTGTACATAGATTGAAAAGCTTGTTAGAGCTTGAAAAACTCATCATGCAAGTAGTAGAAGATTTAAATAAACAAGCGATTAAAGAAGAGGCAGAAAATTATTATTTTTTAAAGGATTTTGTTGCACGAGATTATGATTCTTCAGTTAAAGCGTTTAATTATTCAATTAAATATAATATAGAACAGTTGCCAATTAATCAAAATATTGTTGGAGTTGAATTTTCATTTGATCCTTATATTGAAGAGTATCTGGAGGATTATACAGGTACAGTAAATATGGGGTTTGCTTGGGGAGCAGGCGAAGTTTTAAATAAAGTAAATAATTATATTTATGAATTTGCAGAATCTCTCAAAAAAGACCCAAGTATACTGAAAGTAGTTAAATTGCTAGACGGTAACCAACAAAGTGGATACGAGATGTTAGCCGCAGAACTTTATGAAATAGAAATGTCGATAAGAGAAGTTATAAGTGTAATTTTATTTCTTGAGGTTGAGGAATACCAAAATTTATCAAGTTTGATAAAAAATAAAATTAATTTAAGAAACAAGCTTAATAGAGAGGATTTTGAAGAAAATTTTGAAAATGAATTATTTGCATTGAATTTTTCACACTATAAAGAGTTACTCAAAAGCAATGAGGGTAATGTTTTTATCAATGACATACAAGAGCCACTTTCAAGGGTTCAAAAATTTAGGAACTGTATAATGCACAATCGTGGCTTTTATGAGATTGGACACCAAGAATATGAAGAAGCCAAGAAAAAACTTGAAGAGATTATTAATGTATTTTGGAAACGTCATAAAATCCACCAAGAGAAAAGCTTATCAGAAAGTGTAAAAAATTAGAGCAGTAGGTTTTGAATGAATAATTACCCCAAAATAAAAGATAGCCATTTAGTTTCAAAAAAGGGTTTAGCTTATGTAAAGGCAGTTTTTGAAAACAACAAGTGCATTTTCAATGAAATACATCAGGAAAATGATTTTGGTATTGACGCAATAGTAGAATTTTCAAAAGATGGATTTGTAACTGGTAAAAATATTGCTGTACAAGTTAAATCAGGAAATAGCTACTATAATGAAAAAAAAGGAGAATGCTTTTTTGAAGTAGGAAGTCATTATGAATATTGGAAAAATTATAGTTTACCCGTATATGGAATAGTTTACATACCAAAATTAGATAAGGCTTATTGGGTGGATATAAAATTTTATCTAAAAAATTTAGATAAAAGGCCCGAAATAATTAATTTTCAAATAATTAATACTTTAAATTTTAATGAATTTAGCAATGAAAATTTTGAAAAAATATTTAAAAAGTTTGTTATTAAGGAAGTTCCTGAATTTAATTTGGAAGAAGCGAAGGAATTATTTAAATCTGATAATTATATTTTGAATCATTATGGTGCAATTTCACTTTTTAAAACAAATTATCAAAATATTGAAACTTGGGAATTATTTATTGACCATATAAAACAAAAACCGGAAGAATTAATTTCAGGTGAGGTTGTTTACTATTTAGCACATATAGAAGGTCATACAGATATATTTTATAAAACAGATGTTGAAAAAATTCCAAGAACTAAAATATATAAATTACTGGAATGCTACAGTGAACCTGAAGTTTTAAAATTATTAAATATTATTGATGAAGAAAATAGTCTTCATAGAGGCTCAATTGGTCAATGTATTGAAGCGGTTATAAGAGCTATTCCTAACTATAAAAATTATTTGAAAAATATAATGGAAAATATAGACTATAGTGAAATCGTAAGACAACACGCTCTTATGATTTGGGCTAAAAATTCTAACAAAGATGACATTTTATTATATCTTCCTTTAGTAAAAAATAGCTTTGAAGATACTTATATGGTGGATTATATAATTGAAACGGTTGAAGAAAATGATGAATTTGGGATTGATTAAAGTAAAATAAAGTGCATGTCAGGAACTAAACCCCATGCATATGAGGCTGTTGTTATTCTCTAGCTGGGCGCTTGCCAGAAAGTCATGCGAGACAAGCCTTTTGGCTCTAGTAAGTAGATTTTTCTAGCACCCCACCGCTGTCCGCAGAGCCTCTACCGAATACTTATCCGCAACTATCCAACTTATAATCTCCTCCTCGGACAGACTGGAGAACGCACATAACTTATCCATCAGCTTCTTTGATACCGGTTCTTTGCCAAGTACAACCTGGCTCAACCAACCTTGGTTATAGCCTATTGCCTTAGCGAAGGGGTTTATAGTTAAGTTATGTTGTTCCATGAGTTCATGAATCTTGGCGGTGAAGATTAATTTGTCCTGTCCTGCATACTCCTGTTTTAAGTGTAAGGCTCTTTCCAGTACGTCCCTGCTGTATTTATCTGCTAAAATCCAACCTTTAAGTTTATAATCAGGGACTTCAAGAGTAACACTTATTTTATTCAATATGTGCTCAGGGATAGACCGGCTTCCTTTTATCATTTGTATAATTGCACCGTGAGAGTATCCACATATTTGACCCAATTTGTAAGTAGATATTCCTTTAGTTTCTAGCAATTCAGTTATTTTAGTAAAAAAGATGTTGTTCATAAATTCGATACAAAAAACCTATTGACATTTGTTTTAACTTCGTTTAATATTTAGACTGTCCAGAAGTGATACTGTTCTGGCACAACCACAAATAAATATATCCCTGATTTACTCAGGGCTGGTTTTATTATGTCTTCATCTAAAAATTCTAACACAACGCCATCTATAGTGATGACGGGATTTACGCTGGATGTTATTATTGTTGCTTCAATAATCCTTTATGTAACAGGAATTGCGCCGATATTTTTTATTTTATTACTTGGATTTGTTCTGGCTGGAGTTGTATTATCTACAATCTGGGAATGTTTAAAAGCATTTCTTTGTAAGCATTAATTGAGGCATGCGGGAACATGGATAAAAATAATCCTGTGGGTGTTTGCATGTCGGAAAATAAACTCATGCATATGGGGCTGCTATCATGCTCTCGTTGGATGCATGCCTAAATCATGATGAACAGGAGGTTTTAAATGCCGTTAAAAGAGACTATAGAAAAGACCAGGGAACGCTGGCAACCATTCTATGATTATCCATTGTCAGATGATGATTGTTATGAGATACATAATAATGTTGCTGGTTTTATGGGGACAATTCAAAGATTTGTAAGGAAGAAAATGATGAAAATAGAAGTAAGAAAACCCACGCAGGAAGAATTAAACGAGCTCGGCATTGATAACTGGGGAACTTGGAGCTGTGAAGTATCCAGATTCGATTGGCAGTATCAGGAAAAAGAAACCTGCTATTTATTTGAAGGCGAAGTAACCGTAGAGACAGAATGGGAAACTGTAAACTTTGGGGCAGGCGACCTTGTTGTTTTCCCGGCTGGCTTAAAATGTGTGTGGGATGTTAAGAAGCCAGTCAGGAAAGTATATAAGTTTGATTAACTATATTCCTGTTCGGTAATATTTTATTGATTTATCCTTAAAATAGGGTATAATATTACTGAACGGTAACATGATCTTAAGTGTTATTCAACAAGGAATAAAGCCCATGTTTATAAAAAATGTTGAAGATATTGCAGAACTTGTAAAAAGTACAAGAATTGAGCAGGGCTTAACACAAGTTAAACTGGCGCAGTTATGCGGGGTTGGTACACGATTTATAATAGACCTTGAAAAAGGTAAGCCAACCTGCCAGCTGGATAAAACACTTAAGGTAATAGTAGGTCTTGGGATAAAGTTGAAAGATGACTAGAGCTATAAAAAGACTATCTGTAAGATTATACGGCAAGGAAGTAGGGATTTTGGAAGAAGTTTCAGGAAAGATGCGTTTTAAATATAACGAAAGTGCACAAGTACCAATTTCTTTAAGTCTGCCTATTGTTGATACAGCATATTCTGAGAAAAAATGTAAGGGATACTTCGGCGGATTGCTGCCTGAAAGTTATGAAACAAGAAAGATAATAGCAATGCAGCATAAAATAAGTGCGAGTAATGACTTCGCTATGTTGGCTGCAATAGGAAGGGACTGTGCCGGAGCTGTTTCCTTTCACTCTCCTGATGAACCGGAGCAGGATGAAAGTGAACTTATAATCGACGGGGATGTTCTATCTAATAATGAGCTGGAAGATCACATTATAAACCTGCCTAAAAAACCCCTTTCGTTAGGGCGCAAGCTATCGCTGGCCGGAGCGCAGGAGAAGACTGCCGTAACATTAATCAATGGACAAATTGCCCTGGCTAAGAGCGGAAGCCCAACTACCCATATACTTAAGCCTGCTATTAAACGCTTTAAGCAATCTGTAATGAACGAATATATTTGCATGAAAGCAGCTAAAGAGATAGGTATTCCTGTACCAGCCATAGAAACAAGAAAAGTTAATGATACAGAATTTTTCCTAATCGAAAGATATGACAGGCATATTGAAGGTAACAGAATCAGAAGGCTTCAACAGGAAGACTTTGCTCAGGCTCTTGGTGTATGGGCAGCAGATAAGTACGAAGTAACCTTCAAAGACTGTGCTGAAGTATTAACGCAGTTGAGCAAACCGGCTATAAATAAAGCTCTGTTTGTGGAACTGGCCGTGTTTAACTATTTAATCGGGAATTGTGATGCCCATGGTAAGAACTTTTCTATTCTATTCAGGGAGAACGGGGATATAGAAATGTCTCCTGCTTATGACCTTTTATGTACCTGTGTATATGAAGAGCTGGACACTAATATGTCAATGAAGATAGGAAAATCAAAAGAAATAAAAAGTGTAACTCATAAAGGCTGGACTCTTTTTGCTAAGCAGCTGGATATTAACCCTGCATTCATTGAGCAAACTATAAAAGCCCAGGTTAAAAAATTACCGGCAGCGTTAGAGAGCTTAGTGAGTGAAACTGAAGCTGAAATAGCGCAGGATATTTTAGAGTTTGTATCAAGAAATTGTGACAGAACAGCTGCTACATTTGTATAATAATATAGTTACCGTTCGGTAATATTTGGCAAAATTAGGTTTAGTTCTGTGTCAATTATTCCCGCTCGGTAATTTTTAATCCCTGTTTTTTTTACAGCTTATTTTTATAGTTTTTGAAATATAATCTAAAAAAAGAGCAAAAAATCTGGTGCGGATATGGTGCGTAACTATGCAATTTAATCAATTTTTACCAATTTTAACAAAACCTACAAATTGGCTCAGTGATTAAATCTAATTAAAGTTTATAAAAACAGGTTAACTCCATTTTTTGTTCTCCGAAGCCGTAGGTCATCGGTTCAAATCCCGCCAGGCGCATACCTCTTCAAAATAGGCTCACCATTTTGTGCCAATTTTGTGCCATGAAATTTTAAAGTTGTATAAATAGTCAACAAATACAGGGTTTTAAAATAGCAGGAATGATATGCTATACTAAGGTATTGGTAACGTTTACGTTACCAATACCAGTAAAAAAATGTTCAGCCTTGAATTTTATAAAATTATATGATACCTATTGAGGTAAAAAATGCAAAGGCCTGATGAGCACATTACTCATGAAATTCTTAAATCAAAAGGGTTTCCAGATAAAGAATCAAGAAATGCCCTAAAAGAAAAGATGTCAAAAAATACTGATAATATTTTAGGATGTCTTGAAAGTGTATCTTCTGGCTTTTATAAAGTAAGTGAACTCAAAAAGATCTATAATCTATGTATTGATAGCAAATACATCTATCAAAATACTGCTTTTTCAGCTTTCGAAACTTTTTTAAAAGAGCAGGGTGTTTTTAAAAAGAAAGTTACACTGGATTTTCCAAATAGAAAATATACACGATATTTCCCAAATGAACCGAATATTTATGAGCTTGCTCTGAGTATCAATTCTGAGGCGTTTTTTAGCCATTACACAGCAGTACATCTGCATAATTTAACAATAATATTCCTAAAACTATATTTGTAAACCTCGAAAAGTCAAAGCCCTTAAAAAGCACTCCTAAAAAAGTTCTTGAGCAGAAAGAGATTGATAAGGCAATGTACCTGCCACCCAGAATAAGCTCAAATCTTGTTGTGTATGGCATATACACAGTCAATCTTTTGAGTTCCAAGTATAGTAATGCTTTAGGAATTATCAACAAGGAAGTTAACGGACAAAAACTAAGGTTAACAAATATTGAGAAGACGTTAATTGATATAACTGTTAGCCCGCATTATTGCGGTGGCAATTATGAGGTCTTAAATGTCTATAAAAAAGCGAAGGGCAAATTTAGCCCTGAAAAACTCAGGGATATGCTGAAAAATCTGGATTATATTTACCCATTTCATCAGTGTATCGGATTTTTTATGGATAAAGCCGGGTATCTTGAAAAAGACCTGAAGCTCTTTGAAGAAATGGGCATCAAGTATAAATTTTTTGTACAGAGGGAACTTAAATATGGTGAAAGAAACTTTGATGAACGCTGGGGATTATTTTACCCAGAATTCCTCTAAAGCACTTATTAAGTTTAACGTATACTTCGAAATAGTAATCGAATATTCCGGCCTGCCTTTTTGTCTGAGATCAGCCTGTAAAACGCTTCTAAAATCATCCTCGTGAATTTTACGTTTATCTTTTAAGAGGGATAAAAGGTTCAGATTAACATCTTTTGCCTTGAACACCTGTCTTAAAACTTCTCTGTTAGTAGTGTCTTTAAAATCAATATTTACAAGTCTTTCATTTGGAATAAAATTATTCGCCTCTATGAAGCAATTCATCTGCTCTTCAATGAACTTTAATTTTCCTCCTGCTTTTACATAGGGAATTTTTTTCCTATGCACCCAGGCATATAGGGTGCTGACTTTTAATCCTAATAATTCGGATGTTTCTTTGACAGATAATAGTTTTTTCATAATTACAACTCCTTTTATACTTTAATGACACTACTTTGCAATCCAACTATTTTCTCTATGAGGGTGCAGTACTAATCTTGGCTATTTCTTCTTTGAAAGGCTCAAAGTCAGCAGTAACTTCAGCAAGGATAGCTTCATACCTGGCTTTGGCTTCTGGATCGGTATTCAAAATTTCTTCTAAATCTAGAACTTCAATAAGCTAGTTTTTGCTCAAAAGTATCAGCAGAGCTGGAAATTCCATAAACGTGATCCTGCAAATCAAACTTAACATCTCCAATAGA
>JANQEB010000005.1 GCA_028278605.1 Candidatus Gastranaerophilales bacterium | reverse complement strand
GCGGGCGAAGGATCTCAAGGTCTAAAACGGTGAGATTCTTCGCCCGCCCCGCCTATGGCGGGAGGCGGCTCAGAATGACGAAATGAGTAAAAATTTTTTGTTACCTATTTAACGTGAATCTCTAAATAACTCGAGTCGCGAATTAGCCAAAAGCCAGGATATGGCTAAATCAAAATTCTTCAAAATTTATAAACGCCGCATGTCATTGCTGTACATGTTACATAATTCGCTGACAGTTAATTTCCCTCTTTTTAACCTCAAAATGATATTTTAGTCTGTTAACTCAGGCAAAATTCTTTCTTTAAGGCTCTTGATCCTGCCTAAAAGCCCGTTTTCCCCAAAAGTCCTGCCAAAAACATCCTTTTCCAGCCTGCTGACTCTCCGGGTTATCGGCAACTTCTCAAAAGTTTCGCCGTATATCTTTAATTCCATTAACTCAAGCGTTTCAGGCATAGGTTCGGCTGCTGCTGAAGTCTTTTGTACAAACGGTTTTGAGTAATTAAAAAGGTCCCCTCTATTTCCGGAAATTTTAGACAACAACTCCCTGGCACGTTGCTTTTGTTCCGACAGGACACTGTATTTCAGGGACCTGCGCAAATCTTTTTCAGCCTGGTATTCCTTTCCCCTGTAATAAAAATCAGAACCTCTTGAATAATAGACATCAGAAAGTATTTCCCTTGCATCTTCGTTGCCTGACTCTAAAGACAGGACTTTTTTGCAGTATTTTATTGCCCTGTCAAACTTTTTTTCGTTTAAGGAGTCAAAAGCATAGTGAAGGTAGGCAATAATCGAATTTTCAAGATATACTTCCAGTTTAAAGGAATTATATGCTTTTTCGTAAAGCTCGCCTGCTTTAAGGTAATCTTTGTCTTTATAAGCCTCATGTGCGTTTTTGGCATGGCTTTTTCCTGTTTCTGCACCGGATTTTGCCTCAACAGTACCGAAAATAAAGAAAACACAAAATGTAAGTAAAGATATAAAAACCCTTAATTTCATCACTCTAAAGCCCCCTTCTTCCCTATAGCTATTTTAGGCCATAGGTATAATAAATTAATCAGACAGGTTTCCAAGCCTGCATACCCGGTTTGTATAACTTCTTATACGGGTAAAATTAAACATATGGTTAATTATCATCGGTAAATATAAAAATGAGGAAGACCTTACTTTTATATGCCAATCCCTGTTTTGATGCGAGGTTCAACGCCGGAATCAGCAGGCTTTACCAGATATTTTCAAGGCAATACGGTTTTAACATAGATATTATCGAAGAAGAATTTCTTAAAGAGCATATGCCTGATGATAATGAGAAAACTATTCTGGTAATTGCCGGTGGAGACGGAACTCTTCACAGGGCAATTAATGCAATACCTCCTGAAAACATAGAAAAATATTTATTTGGAATCATGCCCGGCGGTACAGCTAATGAGTTTGCCAAGTCATTAGGGTTATCACTAATTTTTGAAGAGGCAGCCAGTGTAATTGCATCTAAAAAGTCTGTGTTCAAGGGTAAATTAGGAATCCTCAATAAACATAACCGCTTTGCAACAGGTTTTTTATATGGAATATCCTGCCATGTGCTTAGAGAAACACCAGAGCAAGCAAAGTTTTACTTTGGAAGCTATGCTTATCCGCTTCCCGGGCTGTTTGCAATCACTAATTACCAGGATTTTATAAGAAATTTCCGGGTTAATTCCAAAAAATTCACTACTGCTTACCTGTTAATTAACAACGCAAGTTTGATAAGCAAAAATATCCCTGTAAACGAAATAAAAGGCGAGGATAAGAACCTATTTTCCTTTGTATATTTGCATTCTTGCGCCACTTTCAGGGATTTAACCAGGTTGGCTATAAAAAATCAGATTAGAAATAATGTTTTAGAAGATCCTGCCTTATTTTACGATCAAAAACACAGTCTAAAACTCAGCTTTGATGGAGAATTAGAGTTCATGCTGGACGGGGAATTCTATAAAATGCCTTCTCCATTGGAATTTGAGCATTCTGATTATGAAATTAGTATTATTGTCTAATTTAAAGATTTGGCAGTGGTATAAAAATACGTGATTTGTCATTGCGAGGAGGGCACAAACTCTTCGTTGAAGGGTTTGTGCCCGACGTGGCAATCCATAAAAACATTTCAGTTATATGGATTGCTTCGTCGTTTCACTCCTCGCAATGACGGTTTTGGCTAATTAGCAACTCAGGTTAATTAGCAATTTTTGAGTAAATTACAAAATTTGAAATAAATCTGGTGATAAAATAATTTATAAACGGGTCTGGTTTGGAGGAAATTTTGAAAAAAATAATTTTAACTGAACAGCGTAACCCTGCTTCAATCGACATAGACCTGCTGTCATCACGGGAAATTGTGGAAATCATGAACCACGAAGACAAAAAAGTTCCTCTGGCAGTGGAAAAAGAGCTTGATAATATCGCAAAAGCCGTGGATTTAATATCAGAAGCATTTATAAACGGCAAAAGCCTGCTTTATTTCGGGGCAGGGACAAGCGGCAGGTTGGGAATTCTTGATGCTTCCGAGTGCCCGCCGACTTTTAGCGCCGCGCCTGAAATGGTAAGAGGCTATATAGCAGGCGGGGACCAAGCAATAAAAACCTCGGCCGAAGGAGCTGAAGACAGTTATGAAGGCGGTGAAAACGACCTTATAAATTCCGGCGCAAGCACAGGAGACATAGTTGCCGGAATATCAGCAAGCGGAAATGCAGCTTATATTCAGGGAGTTTTAGCCAAAGCACAGGGTTTAAGTATCAAAACAATAGGTATTGCCTGTAACTCAGACGCCAAGATAAAAAGTTTATCTGATATTTTTATATGCCCGATTGTCGGCCCGGAAGCCCTGACAGGTTCAACCAGGTTAAAAGCAGGCACAGCCCAGAAACTGGTGCTTAATATGCTTACTACAGCTTCCATGATAAGAGCAGGTAAGGCATATGAGAATTTCATGATAGACCTGAACCCGACAAACATTAAGTTAAAAGATAGGGCAACCCGTATTGTTTCTGAGATAGCGGGGGTTCCCTGCCAGGAAGCGGCGCAGTTCCTGGAACAATCCGGATACAGGGTAAAAACAGCTGTTATGATGGCAATTTCCGGACTTAAACCGGAAGAAGCGGAAAACATGTTAAAAAACAGCAAAGGCCGCTTAAGAGAAGCCTTAAAAGCAATTCATCCTGCTTAACTGTATATGTACTGCTTGGCTAACTCTTCAAATTTTTCCTTATTCAAACCGGCAGAAAGCTCAAAGCTTTTTAAATCGTCATTAAAACAGTCATAAAGGTCTTTACCCTCTTTTAGGGAAGAGGATTTTTCTTTATGAAGCGAATCTTTCTTTATAAAATTCAGCCTGAAATGAAGGGCTTTTTTCCTGCATGAGCGCAGTTTGGCATAGTCAATGTTTCTTATTGCATTATTATCAATATTTTCAAGCGTTAATCTTACTATTAAATCCTCAACATCTCCTGTTTTAAGTAGTTCCTCCTCAATTTTTCGGTTTATTTCTTCAGCAGTAAGGTTATTTACATCCATGCGTTTAATATCAATCACTTTTCTTGGGGTTTCCAGCTCATGAAACCTGTGTTCCCTTGTTTC
This sequence comes from Candidatus Gastranaerophilales bacterium, assembly GCA_028278605.1. Lineage (GTDB taxonomy): Bacteria > Cyanobacteriota > Vampirovibrionia > Gastranaerophilales > UBA9971 > JANQEB01. The sequence continues at coordinate 4,379 of JANQEB010000005.1, read as the reverse complement.
AAGGTTATATTCTATGAATCCTTTGGGATCATTAGCTTCCTGCCAGACATTTGAGCTTGTCCTTTCTATCGCCCCGGCGTAGAAAGTATTTTCCGCGAGTTTTGTGTATTTATGATAATGCCCCAGCGCAACGTAATCCCATTTTGACTGGTTGATATTCCCGGCATTAAGCAGGCTTTCCTGGCCGTAAGTGTCTAATTCCGGGCATTTTACACTTTCATAAGAACCGTGTATGGACAGAATATTATGTTTATAACCGGGATCAGGCAGCAATGAAGTCTTTTCAAGCTCATGCAGGGCATTATAAGGGACTCCTAAAACGCTAATGCCGAGGCTGTCTATTGCAAACTGCTCGATCTGCCTGTCAATAACCTTGATTGACGGGACGGTTGTTTCTATGACTTTTAATATATTCTCGTTTTCAAGAGACTTGGAGGCTTCATGGTTCCCGGAAATCATGATTATCGGGGCTTTACACCTGGACCTGAAATCCAGCAGAAACTTGATTGAAAGGTAAATAGAAGTGTTTCCCGGTCTTGGACGGTGAAAAATATCGCCCGCCATAATTATCAGGTCAGGATTTATAACCGAAATTCTGTCAAGAGACTCCTTAAAAGCCTTTATAATATCTTTTTCCCTTATATTCAGGCCTTTTGAGGTAATTTTATTATATGCGCGATAACCAAGATGGAGGTCTGCAAGGTGGACCAGTTTCATAAACTCCCGCTTTCCGCATAATAATGCTAATTAACAACAGTTATTAATAAAGCCTATTTTAACATAAGAGGTCAAGCAACTTAATTTGCCTATTTTATGGTTCAGGTTAACTTGAATTGCTATACTTAAGGGGTAAAGAGTAAAAACTTACGCATTTTAAAATTTTTCAAAAAATACAATTCGTGATTCAGGAATTCGAGTTATTCAGGCTACCCTGTTTATAATTTTATTATTCACATAAGCTTTTATATTATCTATGGTAGTGTTTAGTATCCTGCAAATTGCTTCTTTTGTATCAAAAGCTATGTGCGGGGTTACAATTACATTTGGCATTTCAAGCAGTTTGTGGTTTATAAGGGTTTTTTCCAGGCATTCTTTTTGGACACAGTCTGTTTTAGTCAGGTAAAGGTCTTCCTGTGCAAGTACTTCCTCGCATTCAAGAACATCAAGTCCTGCGCCTGCAATTTTTTTTCGGAGCAAAGCCCTGTATAAAGCCCCTGTATCAACTATTTCTCCTCTGGCAGTGTTGATAAAAATTACCCCGTCTTTCATTTTACTGAAAGCATCGTCATTTATCATATGGAAGTTTTCCTTGGTAGAAGGCGCATGAATACTTATTATGTCTGAATTTTTTAACAGTTCATCAAGTTCAACGTATTCTACTGAGAATTTTTCTTTCATATCTTCCCGCGGGAACGGGTCATAGGAAAGGATGTTCATTCCGAACCCGTAGGCGATTTTTGCGGTGTAGCAGCCAATTGAGCCGGTACCGATAATTCCGATGGTTTTTCCCAGAATGTCCATGCCAATTGAGCCTTGCAGGTTAATCCTGCCGCGCTTTAACTCATCATAAGCCTGGCAAATTTTCCTGGCAACGTTTAAAAGCAGTGCAAAAGTAAATTCCGCAACAGTAACATCACCGTATTTTGGTACGTTAACTACCGCAACATCTGCTACTTTGCAGTATTCAAGGTCAACATTGTTATAACCTGTTGATCTGGTTGCAATCATTTTGAGTCCGGGTAATTTTTTTAACAATTCACCGGGAATTCTTGAGGTTGTGAATACGGATAATATTTCAGCGTCTTTGATTTTCTCAAAATTAGCGTTAAAACCGTTCTGGAAAGTGTCCTTTATCAGGACAAAATCGCATTCTTCAGGCTGGTTGAGAATTAAGACCTGCTCTTCATAATCTTTGACATCAAAAAAAACTGTTTTAATTTTTGACATTTCAATTTCTCCCGGAAAATTTTTTCTTTCCAAAATATGTTAGAGGATTTAAGCAGGTATTTAAATCCCCCGTTTATAAAATTTTCGTTAAATTTTTATTTCCAGAACTGCCACCACTTTACTTTTTGTTTTTCCAGTAACCGGTCAATTTCCTCGCTCTGGTCGTAAATAAAGGCTTCTTTGTTCTCAAGCTGTTCCTGGTACTCTTCAATTTTGCCTCTTAAATTATAAATTTCCTCTTCTTTTTTGTTAAGCAACTCCTGCGAAAGCTTCAATGTCCTGGCAAGGTTTTCTTCCCGGGAGAAACTTCTTTCAATCTCATATTCTTTCTTGCTTATATAAGCGGTAATTTCTTCTTTTTCTTTTAAAAGAGCCTCATTTTTGTCCTTGAGAATTTCAACTTTTGACATTAAACTCGCTTTTTCAATAGCTGTATTTTCAACTATTTTTATTTTTTCCTCAAGAAGCTCTTCCATCCTTTCATTAACCCTGGTTAACTGAGTTAAAAAAGGTCTGAGTTCATATTCCGGGACAGAAAAATCCTTGGAATGCTCTTTTTTAGGCTTAAAATTTGAAAAATTGCGCTTTCCTTCATAAGGATTGCTGATAATCTCAAAAGAGAGGTTGAATAGCCTATCCCTGGTTTCTTTTAGGGATTTTCCATCCTCAAGTGCTTCTTTAATTTTTATATAGTTATCAACTTGTTTTTTTGAATAAAACTTTTCATTATTTTCACCGGTACCCGGCAAAAAGTTAAAATATTTATCCCATTCTTCAATAGTCTGCTCAGAAACACCAAGATACTCGGACAACCCTGATAAATCCAGGCCTGAATCAATGAACCTGTCCGGCAATTCTTTTAAACTGATAGTTTTTTTCATTTTAGCCTCCGTTTAAAACCCCCGAGAAATGTTGTTTCAACATCATTATTTAATGTTTCTTAAATATGCTATTATTAACAGCGTTTTCAAAAATCATCTTAATAATTGATTTTATATGTTTTCTTAAAAAAGTTTTTTCCCGGGCAATTTTTTTATAATGTTTGTTTTTATATTAATATAAACAGTAAGAAGAGAAATGGTGAAAAAAAGGGGTATTAAATGGAGAGTAACGTATCATTTAATTATTGTAGAGATCGTGGTAATGATAACAGGACTTCAGGCTCGACTAATCCTGTGAGAAATCCTGATTCTATTTGGGAGCGAGATAGAGAAAAGCGTAGAGAAAGTGCCGGAGTTCCCAATATAGAAAGTGCTATTTCAGCCGGCATGCAAGAGAGTTTAGATGGTGATAACGTTTATGAAGTCCAAAGGGGAGATACTTTGGAAGAACTGACCCAGGCCCTTCGAGATGAAAATGTTTTCGGCGATAAACTTTCAGAAGAATCTTTCTGTGATACTCAAAACCGCCTGGAAGATTACCTGAGAGAGCAGAAAGTTATTAATGGAAAAGGTTATCTTTTAGCAGGTGAATCTTTTGATATAAATAAATTTTTAGGTTTAACCACTACACCTGGTACACCAGATGCACCGGCAGATACAACATCATCGGAACCGGCACCAGCGCCAGATGCACCAACACCGGAACCAAAACCGGAAGTGCCGCCAAGGCCAGAAGTAGAAGCACCAGCAGAACCGGCACCACCGGCAGCAGAAGCGCAAACTGTACCAACACCAGCATCGGAACCAGTAGCAGCAGGGTCAACTGAGCCAGTACCATCGGCAGCTCAAACTGCACCAACACGGGAAATGGCGGCACCTGGCAGAAAAATCGGGTCAGAACCGGTAACATTACCATGGAATTTTGACCCTGACAAAACTAAGGTAGTCCGTAGTGATGATGGTACAAAAACTACAAATTACTATGATCCGCAGGGAAATAACATAAGGAGAACTATTGAATACCCATACGGAGTAATAAGTGAATATATTGATAAAGATCAAGATGGAATTCCGGATGAACAGTCCATGCAAACAATTGCTCTCCCGGATGGATCAAAATTGGTGTACATTGATTATGATCCTGATGATAAATGGGACCCAGGCGAAAAAATAGTAAGAGCCCCGCACGATGGAAGAGTAAGAACGTTCATTTTAAATGATAAGGGAGAATGGGAACCGAAAAGAAATACACCCGAAGAAGCACAAGCCAATGACAACATCGGCAGAACCGGGAGAAACTAAGCCTCTAATACCTCCCAGAGAGACCATTTGAAAATGCTACAAGAAGAGTATGGGATAACGGAGCAATTGAAAGTTACTTTAACAAGGATAAAGGTACACCCATTGACATAAAATTTGTAAGAGACCCGGACGGAAGAGAAGTAGAGGGCAAGTGGTATTTTTTGACGTGGCGTCATTTGCGAAGCAGGAGTAAAAAAACGGAAACGATTTAGTTTTTGATGCGAAGCAGGTGTTCGCGAGAACTCATTT
>JANQEB010000297.1 GCA_028278605.1 Candidatus Gastranaerophilales bacterium | reverse complement strand
GCAGAAAGTTTCTTTACATTCAAGATAGGGGGGCTGACCTGTTACGAATTAAACTAAATATTAAATTTTGTAACAAAAATAGTATATCTTTGAATATATCTAAAATTATATGTTTTTATATATACAGAAGAGGCCAAAAGGAAAAATAAAAATCAGGAAACATATTGTGATTAATTGATTAAAAAAGCCGGGGTTAATTATATAAAAAAGAAGCTGACTTTTAATAAAAGTCAGCTTCTTTGCATTTTTAGCCTAAAACTGGCTTATGATTTTTCAAATTTTTCCACTTTTTCTTTTAACTCGTTAATTTCTTCCACGACTTGTTTTAATTCATAACTTAAATCTTCTATAGACTGCTTAAGATCAAATACTATTGAGTCGATTCTCTGTGCCTTTACCATTTTTATCACCTCTATCTTATATTATTCCTGTTAAAAGATTGTTTTTATTAAGATTAGCCTTTATATTTATTATATTCAACATTAAGTGTACGTTCAACGTTTATTCTGAAAATCAGAAATTAGTATAAAAATTGTAAATAAAATTTACCCTTTATAAATTCAAATTATAATTTTTGTATTTTAATTTATAAAATTTAACATTATTTCAAAAATTTCTCATTGCTCGTGTGTGCTAAAATTATACTTGTTTTTTACAAAAAATCAGGTAATGAGCACCCGGGGCAGGCATGAAAATAAGAAGACTTAAAATATACCAGCAGCTTCTGATAGTTTTTTTCGTAGCGGTTTTGCTTCCACTGTGTATTTCCACCTTGATTGTTACCAATGTAAACCAGCATGCTGTCAGGGCTGAGCTTAAATATTCAGCTACTATTACAGCAGATAGCGTTTATCAAAGGCTCAAAAAAAGTATTCACGAAAAAAAACTTTCAATTTTGTTTATAGCAAAAAGCGTTGAGTATATTAAGTCTGAGCAGAGAGTTAAAAACTTTTTGAAAGACATTTCCCTGGCTTCCGGCAATATAACGTCTCTGGGTATGATAGAAGGAGATGAAAACATAAACAAAGACAACGTTGATAAATATTTTAAGGAAACTGATGTTGAAATTTTCCCTGAGCAACAGAAAAATGAAATCTTAATGTATGTAAAGCTTAAAAGCGGCAATTTTTTAAAGAAAAAAATTAATATTAAAACAATTAAGGAAGAAATTTTTAAATACCTTGTAAACGATAAAAGGCAGGTATATATTATTGATTCAGGCAATAAAATCATAATGTCTTATAACAAAGATGAAAAACTTTTTAAAAACCTTTTGCCATATATACCAGTTAATCACAATACAGATGAACCCGTAATTTTTGGCCGGATTAAAAACCTGCCAAATGTGTTTCTTAAGACAGATGAACCTGCCTGGTCAATTGTAGTGGCAACTCCAAAGAGCTTTATAAGCTATGGGATTATTGATGCCAGGTCAAAAATAATAACAGCAATTGTGGTTGCAGCTACAGTCATTATTGTTGTGGGAATTTTGTACACCTATTCTCTTAATGCCAACTTGGCGCAGCTTTTTAAAGCTATTTCCGCTATGTCAGCAGGGAATTACAAGCGAAAAGTCCGCCTGATAAGAGACTTCTTTACCCCCTATGAGTTTGCTTACCTTATAGAGCAATTCAACACAATGGCCCGGAGGACAGAAAAGAGCCATAACGCGCTTCAAAAGGCCAATGAAGAACTCTCAAAACTGGATAAGCTAAAATCAAACCTGATAGACACGGTTAGCCACGAGTTCAGGACCCCGCTTACAAGTATTAAAGGCTATACTTCAAGGCTTTTAAGGAGCGATGTTAATATTGACGAGGAAACTAAAACGAGGTCTTTAAAAGTTATAAAGCAGCAAGCAGACAGGCTAAGCAGGCTTGTTGAAGACCTTCTTGTAGTCCCTGAAATTGAATCTTCTCTTTTAAGGGTGTTTCCTGAAAGCATAAACCTCAATGATATACTTAAAGATTGTATTTTATCAATTCAGCAAAAGCAGTCAAGGCAAATCAACCTGGAAATTGATGAAAAATTCCCCAATATTTATGCGGACTCTGACAGGCTGGTCCAGGTTGTATTAAACCTGCTTGATAACTCAATAAAATATTCACCCGAAAATTCGACTATTGATATTAAAGTAAGCAGGAAAGGTGGTTTTGCGTTGGTAAAGATTAAAAACGACTGCAGTCCAATTACACAGGAAAAACTTGAAAAACTGTTTGAGAAGTTCACCAGGTTGGAAGATAGCCTGACCAGGACAACAAGGGGGACCGGACTCGGGTTATTTATAGTTAGAGGACTTATTAAGACCATGGGCGGGGAAATTCACCTAAAAGCAGAAGATGGGTTCGAAATCAGGTTTACAATTCCTTTTGCGGATAATTAACTCAAATGACGAGTTCAAAATTTTTCAAAAATCTATATGGAATTGTTAAATTGCGAAGATTGTGTGATTAAAGTCAAGAACATAAAGCAAATTTTTCCTTTTGTTTTTGAGCCCAGTCAACCTTTTCAGGTTGACTGTTTCGTAATATA
>JANQEB010000295.1 GCA_028278605.1 Candidatus Gastranaerophilales bacterium | reverse complement strand
AGCGCCGCCTGCTTCGCAACAAAGCCGGACCATTTTACGCTCCCGCTTCGCAAACAAATGTTGCTCAGTCATATCCTGGCTTTTGGCTAATTAGAGATTGGGGTTAATTAATCTTTTATAGTGCTTATTTAGTAGTGGTGCTTATTAAGCATAACAGATAATCTTTTTTTTATGGAAGAAGCAGCTGAAAAATATTCAAAAGAAGTAAAAGAGACGTATCAAAAGATTGATATAAATTTAAAAAAATACAGGCTATTAAAAGGATATAAACAGGAAGAATTAGCTGAGCTATTATGTGTAAACTCCAAATATATCGGCCACGTTGAACGATTTGAGAGATATGTCGGTTTAAAAAGATTAATAAAATTATCTTTTATATTAGGTATTGAGCTAAAGGATTTCTTTGATTTTCAAGAAATTAGAGCCTATCCGGAAATTAACTCATTTTAGTATAACTTTAAGCATTACCAATTTTTCATATGGTTGTGTTAAATTTTTTATAGCGGGCAAACAAAACCAAAAGGAGGACTTCAGGTGAAAATAGGGGTTCCTGCGGAAATCAAGGCACAGGAAGAAAGAGTGGCAATAACGCCTGCGGGGGTTGAAACCCTTGTTAGGGCAGGTCATGAAGTGTTTATAGAAGAAAATGCCGGACTGGGAAGCGGATTTAGTAATGAAATTTACGAAAAAGCCGGAGCAAAGCTAATTGAGGGTCCAGAAGAAATCTTTGAAAAATCTGATATGATCCTCAAAGTAAAGGAACCGCTTGAGCAGGAATACGATTTTTTGCGGGAAGACCTGATCTTGTTTACTTATTTACACCTTGCAGCAGTTCCTGAGCTTGCTAAGAAGCTTGTTGAAAAACAGGTAACAGGCATAGCCTATGAAACAGTACAGCTTCCCGACAATGGTCTTCCGTTGCTTACCCCTATGAGCGAAGTTGCAGGCAGGATGTCAGTCCAAATTGCTTCCAGGTTGCTGGAAAAATACCTTGGAGGAATGGGAATCCTTATGGGCGGAGTCCCGGGCACTTTACCGGCAAAGGTTGTGATAATAGGCGGCGGGGTTGTAGGTGCAAACGCCGCTAAAATGGCTCTGGGGCTTAGGGCTAACGTTATCATTATGGATATTAACCTTGATAGGCTGAGGCATCTTAACGATATTTACGCTGAAAGCCTTACAACACTTTATTCTAACCCTTACACCATAAGACAGCAGATAAAAGACGCCGATGTCCTGATAGGCGCGGTTCTGCTTGCCGGCGCAAAAGCTCCCTGCCTGGTTACAGAGGATATGGTTAAGGAAATGAAACCGGGTTCAGTAATTGTTGACGTGGCAATTGACCAGGGCGGCTCCATAGAGACGATTGACAGGGTTACAACACACGAAAACCCTACTTACATAAAACATGGAGTGGTGCATTATTCTGTAGCAAACATGCCCGGGGCTGTCCCGCGGACATCGACAATAGCACTGACCAACGCAACCCTGCCATACGTGCTTAAACTTGCGGATATGGGCTTAACCAGGGCTATAGACAAAAACCCTGATTTAAAGCTTGGGGTAAACACTTACAAAGGTTACATTGTCCATAAAGGCGTTGCTTCCTCAATGGACCTGCCCTATAAAGACATAGATGATCTTCTGTAGGGCTCAGTTAACTCGAATTGCTAAATAGTTGAAAGACTTGATATGACTGATTCAAAATTCCTTAAAATTTATAGAAAAAAGGCGGCGGCGAAGCCGCCGCCCTCCTTAAGGGTGGGCTGGGTGGGCGTTTTAAAGAATCAAAATTTTCAAAAAATCCCGCCCTACCCGGAATTAACATAATTTATCAGGCAAATTTTATTTAACCGTAAGCCAGGTCAATTACTTATGAAATACATTTCTATACTGGACATAATCGGCCCGATAATGATCGGCCCTTCAAGCTCCCACACAGCCGGGGCAATCAGAATGGGTTTGTTTGCCGGGAAAATCTACGGCAAAAAACCTCAAAAGGTCAAGTTCAAGCTGTATAATTCCTTTGCAAAAACAGGACGGGGGCATGGGACTGATAAGGGGATTCTTGGCGGGATACTTGGTTTTGATGTGAATGACGACAAAATCAAGCATTCTTACGATTATGCTCGGGAAGCAGAGCTGGATTATGAGTTTGAATACCTGGAAAAACACGACAGGCACCCGAATTCCGCGGATATCGTTTTTCTTGATGAAAATAACAAAGAGCAGATGAAGATTTCAGCTAATTCACTGGGCGGCGGTGAAGTCCAGATTTATATGATAGACGGTTTTCTCACGGAAATTAGAGGTGATTACCCGGTTTTAATAATGGTTTATAAGGATCAGAAAGGTGTAATTTCAAAAGTATCAGCCCTGATCCAGGAGCAGGGTGTTAATATTGCCTCATTAAACTGCGAAAGAAAAGAAAAGCACAAGGAAGCGGTAATGACATTTTGCCTTGACTCGGTTTTGCCTGATAAGTGCATAGAGCAGATAAAAAAACTCCCTGATATTTACCTGGTAAGAAATATAGAAAGATTGGAAGAGTAATGGAAAACATAGTAAGTTTTAGTCAGCTTTTAGAATACTCAAACCAGCATGATAAAAGAATTTATCAGGTTATGCAGGGACTTGAGGCCTATATGCTGGAAAAAAACGAAGATCAAGTCCGAAACTTAACGCTAAGAAACCTCAAAACAATGAAATCATCCATAGAAAAGGGACTATCTGTTTCCAGTCTTTCTCCAAGCGGCATGTCAGGTCTGGATGCACATAAGCTTCTTAAAAGATATGAAAATTCGTCAAATTTACCTTTTAACGGACTTCTCGGCAGGATAATGACATATTCTGTTGCAATTTCAGAAGAAAACCAGCGCATGGGAAAGATTGTTGCCTGTCCAACAGCGGGTTCCTGCGGAATAGTGCCGGCTGTAATTGTAAGTTACGGCCAGGAGTATGGTTTCAGCGAGGAACAGCAGGTCAACGCACTGATTACAGCTGGAGCAACAGGAAAGATTATTGCGCAGCAAATGCATCTTGCCGGCGCAGTAGCAGGTTGTCAGGCAGAATGCGGCGTAGCATCAGCAATGGCAGCAAGCGCGGCAGTTGAGTTAATGCGGGGAACCAATGATCAAATTGTCCATGCTGCTATTTTGGCTTTAAAAAACGTAATGGGACTGGTTTGCGATCCTGTTGCAGGGCTTGTGGAAGTTCCCTGTATAAAAAGAAACGGGTTTATGGCGGTTCATGCTGTTAGCGCGTCAGAAATGGCGCTTGCCGGTGTTCAAAGCGTTGTCCCGCCGGATGAAGTTGTTCAGGCAGTAAAGCAGGTTGGGGTTTTGATGTCGCCCATGCTTAAAGAAAGCAGTGAGGCCGGACTTGCAGCCACAGAATCCGCAAAAACTATTACCAGGGAGTTCTTTAAGTTTTAAATTATTCGAACTGCTTCATTACGTCTTTAATTGTATATTCAGACGGGTTGCCTACAGCGCCTAAAGCCATTCCGCGCAGGTGCTCAAGCTTATCATGAAGAGTAGGCCTGGTTTCCTTGTAAAAAATCCCCATGTAAAGCGGTTCCTGAGTCATCGCATACTTCATGCTGGTAATTCTGTCAGATGTATCGTGCTTATCAGGAAGCTGCCTGATCCTTTTTCTAATGGATTCGTAAGTTACTTTAAAGTTATACTGCGTACAAGGCGATAAAACGTGGACAAACGAGAAACCGGTATGCTTAATCGCCTGGATAATCATATCAGTAAGCTGGTCCTGGTCTTCACAGTAACCCCTTGCAATAAATGACGTATTAAAAGACAGCGCCATTAACACAGGGTTAATTCTTTCCTCTATGACTTCATAGGGGTTGATCTTAGTCAAAAGGTCCTCGTGAGAAGTCGGAGAATTCTGGCCCTTGGTCAAAGCATAAATTTCGTTGTCCATGATTATGTAGGTTATATTCGGGTTTTTACGGGAGGCATGGATAAAATGATTTCCCCCTATGCTGAACCCGTCCCCGTCTCCGCCGACTGAAATAACTGTTCTTTCTTTATTTGCAACCTTGATGCCGATCGCAGCAGGCAAAGCCCTTCCATGAACTGTATGAAAGCCGTAAGTATTTGTATAAAAAGGTAAGCGGCTTGCGCAACCCACTCCGGCAGTCAGTACCATATCATGAGGTTCCAGTTGCAATTCTGCCATGGCAGCGGTCAGGGATTCCAGAACCTTATAGTCCCCGCAGTCCTTACACCATGTTGGTTTTGTGCTACTTCTGTATTGCTCAGCATTCTTTAACGCCAATTTTCTTACTCCTTACGGCTCTATTTATTGATGTGTAGTGAATTTTAAGTATTGCCCCTTAATTATCCGGTCAATCTTACTGAAGATTTCATTTGTTGTAAATGGTTCCCCATTGTACTTCATGAGGTTATGAATCTGTATATCCTTATTCATAGAAGTGCACCTGTACACAATCGTATTTGCAAACTGCCCTGTGAAGTTCCTTTCCACGATTAACAATATTTCTTTATTGGAAAGAAAATCATTAATCCACTTTGTCGGGAAAGGATATATAATTCTGGGATACAGAGCCTGAATACTATAGCCCTGCTTTTGCGCTATATCAATAGCTTCCAGAACAGGCCCGGAGGTGCTTCCCCAGCTGATAATGCCAAATTTTGCGTCGTCCGGGCCGTATTTTCTTGCAGAAACAAATTCAGACTGCGCAGTTTCCAGTTTTTTAAACCTTTTTTCAGTCATAGCAGTATGTACATGCGGTTTACTGGAAGGAGAAGAGTCTTCTGTATGCTCAAGGCCCGTTGCTATATAGGCACCTCCAGCTTCGCCGGGGGTTGTCATGGGTGAAATTCCGGAATATGTTTTTGTATATCTGGAGAAAGGCACTTTATCATCTATATTTTCAGGTTTTAACCTGTTAACTACTTCGAGAGCAGTGGGGTCAAACTGGTCAATACATTCTCTTCTCTCTCCTAAAGAGACATCAGAAAGGATTATAACCGGGACCTGGTATTTCTCAGCGTAGTTAAACGCTTTTACTGTCTGGTAAAAGCTATCCTCAACGTTAATTGGCGCGAGCACAATTTTTGGGGTATCGCCATGTGTCCCGTAAATAGCGAGGTTCAGGTCAGACTGCTCGGTTTTTGTGGGTAAACCGGTACTTGGGCCGCCGCGCTGAACATCAACAATCACAACCGGCAGCTCTGCCATGGCTGCCAAACCAATTGCCTCCGACATTAGCGATAATCCCGGCCCGCTGGTTGCAGTCATTGCCTTTACTCCGGAGAATGATGCCCCTAAAGCAGCAGTTATAGCGGCAATCTCATCTTCACATTGAATCACATGACCACTAAGCCTGGGCATTTCCTGGGCAAGAAATTCCATAATCTCCGTAGCCGGTGTGATCGGATACCCTGAGTAAAACCTGCAACCTGCCACAAGCGCACCTAAAGCCATTGCTTCACACCCGCTCATGACCAGTTTTTTGCCGGACGGCTCTATGGCCAGCTTTTCAAGAAAAGCTTCTTTCTCAAGGTTTTGCCTTGTCCACTGGTATGCTTTATCAAATGCCTGAAGGTTACTTTTAACAACCTCACTGCCTTTTGTTTCATATTTTTTACTTATATCTGCTTTAACCTGGTCATTAATTTCAAAGTTTGGTGTTAAGCCTAATAAAACACCAAGAGCTACCATGTTTTTAGCCCTTTCCGAGCCAAATTCTTCTGCCAGGAAGGTTATAGGGACAAAATACTTTGTGAAATTTTCATATTCTTCAAACCTGCAGTCGTTGCCGGAAGAGTCAAAAATCAAGACCCCGCCTCTTTTAAGGTCAGATATATTGTCTCTTAAAAACCTTTCATTATATGCAATTAAAACATCCACTTCATCTGCTGAAGTTAAAATCTTTTTAGAGCTGATCCGCAGCTGGTATAAACTCTGGTCAACACCCCTGATTTCAGTTGGAAATGATCTGTATGTACTTACGTACCTGCCGCTTCTGGCTGCTGCCAGTGTTAAAATATCCCCTGAGCTGATTACTCCGTCACCCGGAGAACCTACTATTCTAGTAACGAGTTCTACCATCCTTAACCTGTTGATTTCCTAATTTCATATCTTTTAGCATAGTTTAGCCGTCTTAGTAATACCCTGTAAAGGAATAATCCTGTTTTTACATTTCAATTTATTACTAATATTTTATGCTTTACTGGAATTTATTATTGTACTTGTTGAATAAAAAGTAAACATTTTTTAACAAAACTTAATATTTGGAAGATAAATTTAAAAAAAATTTTAATCTTATAAATAGGCTAAAAATTAAAAAATTTTTTATCAAAAAGTCAATTTTTTTATCAAATTAAAAAAAATTAAAAAAAATTAATTTGAAAAGCTAATTTTTTTGAAAAAATTAGCTTTTCAAAAATCCCGAAATATTAAAATTTACAGATAGGGGGCAATTTCGAAGATTGACAAGTTATTAAAAACTAAGATAAGTTAAATAACAGATTAAGAGTAAAACATACACTTATGGCTCAAGCAAGGGGATTAAAAAATGCATCACTTACATAAACCCAAATATATATATAAAGATCAACATAATCAATCTCAAGCCCAACCCCAACCTAATTTGAGCTTATATAGAGGTTTTTAACTTAAAAGGCAGATAAAAAATCAAAACCCGTAAAGCTCAAAACAAGAGAAACGGGTCAAATTTTGGAACGACTAAAGCTCAGGGAGACTCGACTAAAATTGATAGGCAACTTAAACAAAAACTCAAACAACAGCTTAAATGCTAATAGCTCATTGGCATTTAAATTTATGCCTTCAAGAGTATTTGGTTCCGAGGTTGTAACTAAAACTTTTAAAGTCCTTGAAGAAAAGCCCATCTTAGAAATTGCCGGCCTTGACGCTTTAACCATGATAATTCCAAGGACAGCTATTGACCTTGGCCAGAATGTTGTTTACGGGGTTGAAACTTTCTTCAGGGAAACCCTGCCTATGTTGCCAAACCCGTTTATGCCGGGTCTTGTCGGTAATGCCATGATGAAAGCTAAGGGTTATCCCGGGTTATACACAAACAGTAATACTCTAAGAACGCTACATTCAGCCTGGATAAACGCCGGGGGCAAAGCATTTAACCCTACCGCGCCAAAAAGAAAAATTGTTGAACGTTATATGAGAGAGGTCTTCTCTAATTCAACCGGGGTTGCAGGACATAACAAATTTAGCAAACTTGAAGGCAAACAACTAAAGAGAATAGTAAAAGAAGCTACTGATATAGCATTAAACAGAAATAATTTAACTGATAAACAATTCAGGCAACGTGTTAGCGCTTTAGCTGAAAAATATACACAGGCAACAAAAGCCGGCGGTTCTATAACTGTGAATATAGGGGATAGGGAATTTTCTACAAACAGCAAAAACTTGATAAGAGATACTATAACAGCAGCAGACCAAATATTTATTAAAGAAAAGCCGGAAAAAGTACCTGGAATTATTGATAACTTGACAAACTTCTTTAAAACAAAAGCTAATGTTGCTATTGGTTCTTCTATTGCTCTGGGCGCATCTATTCAGCCAATGATTACCTATGTGTCCAAGAAAATTACAGGCAAGGAAGGGTTCACAGGATATAAAGATTTCCGTACAGTAGATAAGCCAGATATTAACAGCTCAAAAGATGCTCAGGCTGAAGAAAATAAAGGAGTTAAGAAGAATCTTATTCTGGAAAAAGCTGCAGCAACAGGAGGTCTAGGCCTGATCATGCTTACTTCTATGGGGGCGTTCAAGAAAGGCGGCTTACTCAGAGGTGGCAATTTTAAAAAATTCAGGGAAAGCCTGGAATTAAAAGGCCCATTTGCCCATATGGATGTCATGAGGTTTGTGTATGCGGGTATCCTGACCGGCAGGTTCTGGGCAGCAAGGGACCCGCAGGAACTTAAAGTAAGCGTGGCAAGGGATTATACGGGGTTCCTTAACTGGCTTGTACTTGGCCCGATTGTAGCCAAGGGTTTAGCCCAGGTAATTGACCCAAGTCTTCTTAATAGGAGTAAAGAAGCTATAAAAACAGCTAATCCAATTAAAAAACTGGGTAACTGGTTATCAAGCACTACTATGATAACCATTGGAGAAAGAAAAGCAAGGGATGCCGGTTTAAGCCAGGCTAAACAACTTGCAAGAGCCGCAAAACATAACCTGGCAATGATTGGTGGTCTTGGATATGCTATGTTCGCACTTGGTATAGGGGTTCCAATGCTTATTAACAAGTACATTATTGATAAATCAAGAGAAGAACAGCATAGAACAGGTAACCTCTATAGTACAAAATTAACGGACTCTTCCCAGCCGCTTGCTTTTACCAGGGTTGAAAAGAAAGATGACCTGTTTGGAAGGTTTACCCGGAAAATGAGCTCCGGTGCCTAGAGTTTATTCAAAAACCGGAAGCGGTTTCAAAATTAAATTCTAAAAAAATAAATGTTCTGTAAAAAATATGAATTAAAAATCTAACCTTTCTTTTATCCAGTTTTTAAAGCTTGTTTTTCTCTTATCGCTCAAATGCTGCTTATTTGAGAGGTAAAAATGACCATCCCTGGTCAGTGAGCCCTCCCTGGAATTTAAATCTGATATTATACTGCTTCTTACATTCGTATTTTGTGCCTGGTTTATTGTTATACAGACATCAGTAAAAACCGCATTAGCAAGTTCACCGGAGAACTTTTTAATTTCTTCCGTAGAAAGAGCATTATCACTGAGTGAATTTGAAGGGACCTCAAAATTTTTAACCTTAAAATTTTTGTTATATTTTCTCTCAAAATCTATAAGGCCATTTTGAGTGTCTATCATAGCAAAGGAAATATTCATTCTGTAATAAGACTGCACAGGTTCCAGTTCAATCAGGCCTATTCTGTATAAAAACGGTCTTTTAAACATCATACTTTGCATGCTAAACCCGGATGATATAAGGACTAACTTATGTATACCGAGTTTTTCATGCAAAAGCCCGCAAAATTTATAGTCTATAATTCCTCTGTCTTTATAATTTGACAGGAAAGTCCTGTACTTTGACCACAAGCCATGGGACATAACCAGGCTTTCTGCCGAATTCAGGTCCAAAACATCGTATAAGATGTTTTTATTAAGGTCATTAATTAAATCATTTGCAATATAGTCTGAAGTATTAGGATAAAGCCCAACAGTGGAGTTTACTGTCTGTAAACTTACCGGCGCAACAAGAATCCTGGTCTGGCCTGCAAAACAAGAACTGCTAAAAACAGAAAAAATTCCGATAATTAAAATAAATTTTAAAAAAACCCGCATTTCCCCGCATATTCCCATAGTTATATATACTTATTATCAAAAATAATAGGTATATTTTAATCCTTTGTTTAGCTGATTTAAGTATTAAAGCCTGCGGAAGTTAAATTAATCTATTCTATGAGTATGGATAAACCGGTCTTCGTCTTTATTCTGCTCTTCCTGGTCTTTTGTTTTCTTTTCCCTGTGGTGGTCTTTTTGTTCAAAAGAGGCATCTATAGGCGCAAAAAATTCATGAATTTTTACTTCTACACGCTTAAATGAATCAGAAAGTTTTTCTCTTATATCTTTTTCTCTTTCCCCAAATACAGCGGAAATTTTATCCATAATATCAACAAACCTGGACATAAAGTTGTTTATAAAATTCTGTATATCTGTCTGCACAGTGTTAACTGACTCCAGAAGTCTTTGCTGATAAGCGGCAGAAGTGTTTGGAACAAAACTTAGCGGCCTGCTTCCGGTACTCCGGTCTACTTGACTTGCCGGACCGGCATAGGGGTTTTGGGAAAGATCTCCTCCTAATCTGCCTGCTGAAACCGGATTTGTGGTATTGAAAACATCCTGGTAAATAAAGCCCATGGCAGGTTTTACCTGTTTATTTTCGTTTGCCGTTTGTTGAGAGGCACTAAACCTATTAGCATCATTGTTTTTATTAACATTTGCATTAGTACTGGCACTGGAATTTATATTAGAACTTCCAGTGTTATTTGCAGGTAAATTTTTAGAGGATGATAGCTCTGACACAGTCCGCTTTCCTTCCTGGTTATCATAAAATCTTTCCGGATTTCTGGTTACAGACTTGAGATAACGACCCTTTTAAAACTCTATAATATTTTATTTAAAAAATAAATTCTGTCAATAGTTTTTTAATATACTTTAAGAATCTGCCTGGCTAAAAATAAAATTAAGAGGACGGACTTAAATAACCCCAATGACGGATTAGTTAACACTCTTCTAATATACGTTCAAAAAAGTATTAGACTAATGTCTTTATAGTCCTTCTCATTTAATTGGTTTACCTGCTATAAAGCCTTTGTTTTATAAGCTTATACACCCATAATTAACCCCTGGTTTTAGATCTTCAATTAAATCTCCCAGAGGATAAATATATATCTCTGTATTGATGAGTGAGCACTCCAAAAAGGTTACTATGCATAGTGTAGAAAATAACCCATCAAAAAACTCATGGGGGATATACATGAATGAGTTTAGTTTTCGGTCCAGGCCGGCGAAGCCGTCCTTCCCGAAAACACACTCCCGCTTCGCCTATACCGCTCCAGGCGTTAGCGGTAAAATCCGAAATTTAATCCGGGAGCGCTATAGTTAATTTAGTTTAAAATATCGGGGGAGTCGCTATGCACAGTTTTGACCTTTATGGAAAAAAGAGTGTTTTAATCGTTGATGACAATTATGACCACGCAGCCGGAATCAGGGAACTTGTAAGGCTTGAAGGGCGTTTTGAAGTAAAAGGAATCGCTGCTTCGGCTGAAATCGGCATTTCTCTTATCAAAAAACAAAAACCGGATATCGTATTAATGGATATTAATATGCCGGACATGGACGGCATCACAGCTATCCAGGAAATCCTTAAACTTGAGCCTGAAACAAGAATTATTGCTCTTACCGGTTATGATGATTCAGACCTTATTTTTAGGGCCATGAAGGTTGGTACAAAAGGTTATCTTTTAAAAACAATGGCAGCATCACAGCTAACAAGGGCAATTGAAGAAGTCCTTAACGGTAAAATTTATCTTCCGCCGGCCCTTGCAGCCAAATTCTTTGAACACTTCCAGTCATCATTCAAAGAAGAAGCAACATCAAAAATCAATTGTGAGGAAAACCTGTTATCATACCTTACCCAGAGAGAAGAAGAGGTTCTTGAACTTCTTACCCGGGGTGTAACTTACAAAGGCGTGGCAAAACAGTTATTCATAAGCGAAACAACAGTAAAAACTCACGTTAACAATATATTCCAGAAATTACAGGTTAATGACAGGACACAGGCAGTTCTTTACGCTATTAACCACGGGCTGGGCGCCAGGGCAAAAATGAAAACTGCTGTGTAATATGACCTCATTCTGAATGATTTATTCGTCATCCTGAGGCCTTGCCGAAGGATCTCAAACAATAATGAACTTGATTCTTCGCTTCGCTCAGAATGACGGTGATAGAGTGATAACGGTATAGGATAAAATGAGACGACACCACAAAAATAACTTATTAATCTCTATAAAGGAACTGATGAGTGATACAGACCGGGATAGCTATACAGCTCAGACCATACATAGCCTGTCCAGGTGCTTTCTGGAAACAATAATAGAAAACAGAAGCGAAGCTGTAATTCTGGTAAAAATTAAAGAAACCTCAAAATTCCAAAACCTGTTAAACAGGCTAAAATATACTGATATCAAAGTTTACAGTTATTCTGAGAATATAGAGGAATTCAATAACATAGAACTTGACATTGCCCGGATGGAAAATGACGAGTTCTTTGTTATAGTAGCAGAAAGGTTTTCAGCCTGCCTGTACTGGAACAGGGACTCTTCGGAAGTTTACGGGCTGTGCGAGGGGTTTTGCTCACTGAACCCCTCAGATGTAAAAAAAGTGGTTGAATACCTTCAAACGGTTGCTCACAGCGAAAAACTCGCAAAAGACCTGGAACAGGTACTCCAGGACAGAAGAAACAACGAAAAATTCACAACAATACTGAGAAAAATAGTTTCTGACCTGGAAAGCAGACAAAGAGACCTGATCTGCGCAAACACCGAACTAAAAGAACTTCACGAAAAAACAGGGGAAAACGAAAAACTGGCTTCATTAAGCCAACTGTTTTCAACCGTAATGCACGAAATTAGAAATCCCCTGGGCTCTATAAACTTGCATACAATGATAATAAACAAAAAACTCGCATCTTTAGAAACCAAAAACCCTGAATTACTTGAAGAAATCCATAAGTCAGCTGAACTAATACATAAAACCTCAGAGGATTTAGAAAAAACTCTAAGCGAACTGCTTGATTTTTCAAAGCCAATGTCCCTGGAAAAAACTGACTTAAACATTGAAGAGGCGGTAAATGAAATAATAAACCTGATAAAACCTTCATTTGATAACAAAAACGTAGAATTAATCTTCAAAAACTCAATTGACAAAGATCTTTTAATAAACTTTGACAGGGCAAAACTTCACCGGATAATCTTTAACATCTTAAAAAACGCCCTGGAAATCTCAGAACCGGGAAAAAAAGTGGAAGTAGAACTCTCAGACCAACAGGACAGCATTTACTTAAAAGTTAAAGATGAAGGTCCGGGCATCTCAGAGGAAAACAGGGAAAAAATATTTGAACCATACTTTACAACTAAAAAAGAAGGGACAGGGTTAGGACTGGCCCAGGCAAGAAAAATACTCGAAGCCCATGACGGGGAGCTATACGTTGACCCAAAAAGCAAAAACGGTGCAACCTTCGTGTTATCAATACAGGCAACTTCAATACAGGTTAAACCTGGGGTAGGAGATCCTTCGCTTCGCTCAGGATGACGGACAAGTTCAGGATGACGACAGCCAGGATAAATACAGGTAATTAACACAGGAGAAAGGCAAATGGACATACTCGGCAAAAGACACGTGGAAATAACTTCCCTGGCTCTGGACGGACTTGCAGCCAGGCATAAAGCTATTACTTCAAACATAGCTAATGCCGGTTCTCCGGACTACAAGGCAATCGGGGTTAATTTTGAGGACCAGTTAAAAAGGATTATTGATACTGAAGAAAAAAAAGAACAACATAAAAAAGATAATATGTTTAAAGAAGACCGTCAGGAATACGAAGCAAACAAATTTGATATGCAATATGAAGACTTCAGAGCGGAAATGTTCACAAGCCAGGCGCAATCTACAGGAGTCAATAACGTAAACATAGAAAGGGAAATGGCTGAGCTTGCAAAAAACGGTATGAAATACAATGCCCTGGCAACGCTTCAGCAAAAAGCATTTCAAGGCATGGCTAACGTGATTGAGAAAGGAGGCAGCTAATGAACTTTAATGCCCTTGATATAAGCTCTTCTGCTCTTCACGCACAAAGAGTAAAAATGGACGCGATTGCAAGTAACCTTGCAAACGTAAATACAACCAAAAACCCGGACGGAACACCGGGAGTCTATAGAAGAAAAGAAGTTGTATTCGCAAGTATTTATAATGGCCAGCTAAATAATAACACAGGTGAGCCTGAAAGCAACTGGATAACCGGACCTCAAAAGGGATTTCTCATGGGGAGCGTGCAGGAAAACGCGGGAATAATTTCCAGCGGCGTTAAAGTAATGGAAGTTGCAGATGACTACACTACCCCGCTAAAAAAAGTTTATAACCCTTCCCATCCTGATGCTGATGAGAACGGTTATCTTGAACTTCCCAATGTAAACGTGGTTAAAGAGATGGTAGATATGATCAGCGCAAGCAGGGCCTATGAAGCTAATGTAACAACAATAAAAGCAACAAAAAGCATGTTTTCTTCAGCCCTGAAAATTTAGGTAAAAAGTAGGTAAGGAGACAGTTATGGCCGGCATGATACCGGGATTGGAAAATTTAGCTCCGGGAAACTTAAATAAACAGCTAATGAATGGGTTTAATAACTCACTTAATATTGGTTCATTTAATAATGTCAGGGATTTTACCGGTATCGACAGCCTGGATAACTTTATCTCAGGTAATATGAACGAGGATTCCGAAGTCCTTAAAGGCGCAATCAGCAAAATTCAGCAGGGACAGCCTTTAGAACAAGCGGATATGGCTGGTTTATCCCATGGAGAGCAGGAATTTATAAGCGATTTAAATACATTGCTCGGTAAGCCGGTTATTGGCACAGATTCCGGGAACAGCCAGTCCGGAGCTAAAGATGTAGCTGACCGGTTCTCAAACCTGCTGGATAACTACCTGGATAATGTTGACAGCAAAAGCAAAACCGCTGCAAAAGCGATAGAAACATTTGCTACAGGCGGGGATATAGATGTTCATTCGGTAATGATAGCCTCCGAGAAAGCGAGCCTGTCAATGAAGCTTGCAATGCAGCTAAAAAGCAAATTATTAGGGGCTTATAAAGAAATAAGCAACATGCGCGTATAGGAGCTTATAATACTGCCCTAAATCAAAAAATTTAGTATAATTACTCATAGTCGCGGGGAGAAAAAAATTGGAAAACTACTTTGATCTACTGGCAAGGGATATAAAAAAATTATGGGGCGGTCTTGACCTGTCTAAAAGGGTTTTAATAATTTTTCTCAGCCTGGCTGCTGTTGCGGCGATTTCGTTTATCATAGTAAAGTCAACAGAGCCTGAGTGGGGGGTTTTATACAGTGATTTAAGCGAAACAGACTCCCTGGCGATCATTGAGAACCTTAAAGATTCAGGTTACCCTTATAAACTCAGCGATGACAGGTCAACTGTTCTTGTGCCTATCAGGTTAAAAGAGGAATTAAGGGTAATGGTCGCTGAAAACGATGTAATCAAAGACAGTAACCCCGGTTTTGAACTGCTTAGCAAGATGCAGTTCGGAGCAACGGAATTCCAGAATAAACTTACAAAACAAAGGATTTACCAGGACGAGCTGACCAGGACAATTGAAAGAATAAGAGGCGTTAAAAAAGTAAGGGTACAACTGGCAGAACCTGACAGGTCAGTTTTTTCCAACAGGGATGAACTTCCTACGGCTTCAGTTATGTTGATCCTGGATGCCGGTACCCGCCTTAAGCCTGACCAGGTAAAAGCAATAAAAAACCTTGTCGCATACGGAGTTGCAAGATTAAAGCCGGAAAACGTATTTGTAACAGACCAGAATGGCATTTCCCTGGCGGATAAACTTGTTGATAATTCAGCAGGACTAATTGACTACAGACAGGAATTCGAGACTAAAACAGCGGCAAAAGTCCAGAAAGTCCTGCAAAGACTTGTCGGCCTGGATAATGTCAGCGTGGAAGTCAGTGCTGATATTAATTTTGACAGGACAAAAAAGACAGTTGAAAAATACCTCCCGGCAGAAGGCGGGGACGGCATCACAGGAATCCTTGAAAGCGAGAGGCAGGAACTTGAAACTTACGGCAAAAAAGATGGAGAAACCTCAGCGGAAATCGAATTAGAAGAAGAGGAAAGCCCCGGCAAAAAAGGTAAAACAGATTACCAGAAAACAAGAAATTCAAGGGATTACAAGGTTTCAAAGGAAATAGAACAGGTAGTTTACGCTCCCGGCAAAGTTAGGAGAATGACAATAGCTGTAGCGCTTAATAAAATCCTTACTTCAAACCAGAAAGAAGAGATTAAAGAGCTGGTAGCGTCTGCAAGCGGGGCTGACCTTGCAAGAGGGGATATCATTACAGTTACGGGAATGCAGTTCGCGCCTTTACCGGAAGACACAAGCACACCGATCTTAAAGCAGATTGAAAGAGTGTCCAACCTGGAATTCATTATTAGCCAGGTGGGTCCCCTTGTGGTAATATTAGTTCTGGGACTGGGAGCCCTGTATGTTTTAAGTTCATTGCTTAAAAAACCTATCCAGGGAGAAGTTTACAGCTCAGGCGGGAGTTATTACGATGAATATGGTGATGAGCACTCAGAATCCCCTGACCTGCTGGAAACATCAGTTTCTGTCCCTGCAATAGAGGCATCACTTGACCCCGAAACAGAAAAAATGAAGGGTGAAATCAACGCAACAATTAACAACGACCCCTCAGAAGCAGCCAGGCTGTTACTTTCATACATTAAGGACTAAAAAATGTCTAATATAGATAATCTGTCTTATGAGCAAATGACAAATACCCAGAAGGTTGCCAGCCTTCTGATTGCACTGGGCCCGGCTACCGCGACGGAAGTGTTAAAAAACATACCTGATGAGGAAATGATTGAGCAAATAACAATTGACATTGCAAATTTGCCTAAAATCCCCCCGACGGTACTGGATGAGATCCTTGAGGAATTTTATTCATATTTCCAGGCAAGTAATCTGATATCAAGAGGCGGTATGGACTACGCAAAAAAAATTCTTGAAGAAGCCTATGGTGAAGAGAAAGCAAGTTCTGTTATAGATCGCCTGGCGTCTTCCAGAGAGAATCCTTTCCAGTTTTTTAACGAAGCTGACCCTGCCCAGCTTGCTACGTCGTTTCAAAATGAAAACCCTCAGCTCATAGCGCTTGTCCTTGCCTACTTAAAACCTGAAAAAGCAGCGGCTATAATTAACAGTCTTCCTGAAAAGCTTCAATCCAATGTAGCAATGAAGATTGCGGAAATGGACAGGACAAACCCGGAGATTTTAAGTGAAGTGGAAAAAATTATTGAAAACAAGTTTTCATCAGTTGTAGCGCAGGACTTCTCACAGGCTGGCGGCGTGGAAGCCCTTGCTGACATTCTTAACAGGACAGACAGGCCTTCAGAAAAACGTATTATGGAAACCCTGGAGCATGCGGACATAGAACTTGCCGAGAAAGTAAGGGAACTGATGTTCGTATTCGAGGATATTGTAAAGCTTGACGACCGTTCTGTCCAGCGTGTGCTTAGGGAAGTCGAGACTAAAGACCTTGCCCTTGCCCTTAAAGGTTCAAATGAAGAGGTTAAAGAGAAGATATTCAAGAACATGTCAGAAAGAGCAGCTGGTATGCTCAAAGATGATATGGAATTTATGGGTCCTGTAAGGGCGAGGGAAGTTCAGGAAGCCCAGACAGCAGTTGTTGCAATTGTAAGGGCGCTTGAATCTACCGGTGAGATTGTGATTATTCACGACGGCGCGGAGGAAGACTTCATTGAATAACAGGATCAGAAGTAATCACGTTCAGCTTGGCGATTCTTTAATTATTGAAAATGCCGGTGCAAGTGAAGAAAAATTGCAATATGAGCAGGAAAATGAGTCTAAAAAAGCTTTTGATGCTGTGCTAAAAGAGGCTCAAAACCAGGCTGATATGATCATTGAAAATGCCCAAAAAAAAGCCGCCGAGATGCTAAAGACTTCTGAGGAGACTTCAAGCGCCAAAATGGCCGACATGGAAAACATTAAGCAGCAGGCAATTGAAAACGGCTATGCCGAGGGTTACCAGAAAGGCTATGATGAGGGTATTAACCAGGCAAGACAGGACGTTACAGACAAGATTCAGGCGGTAAATACCCTGGCTTGCGCTTCTTTTAAGGTTAAAAAAGAAATAATTAACACCGCTGAAAAAGAAATTATTGAACTGTCCGCAGCCATAGCTGAAAAAATCATCAGGCAGCAACTGGAAGCTAAGCCGGAATTGATGCTGGAAATAATTAAAGCAGCTATCTGCCAGCTAAGCGACAAAGAAGAGATAAAAATTATTGTTAACCCTTCTCTTACCGGTGCTTTATACGAATTAACCGAAACCCTTAAAGAGGAAATAAGAGGTTTAAAAAGTATTAAGATTACCGAGGATAAAACAATTCCGGTTGATGGGGTGATTGTAGAGTCCTCTGATTCAAGGATTGACGGCAGGGTTAACACCCAGCTTTCAGAAATCGTAAGAAACATGATGAGCGAGTTTTCCCAAAAAGCTAACACAGACGAGATTCCGGAAAGTATAGAAGCCAGGATTAATAATACTGCCGCAGAAAAAAATAAAAAAGGCGATAGTGAAAATTAATTTTTAATAAGTTATAATGATAAAAAATTTAAAAGGCTAAAGCATGGAAAATTTATTTTTAGAAGCAGTTAAACTTATTAACCCTGTACAATTAATCATAATCGGTTTAATTGTATATTATTTTTATACCCGCCTGGATCAAAAAATAGAAAAGCTTGATATTAAATTGAAAGATACAGAAAATAGATTAACTCAAAAAATTGAAACCTCAGATAAAGATGTCAGGCTGGAAATTAAAGCTTTAAATCAAAGAATTGATAGTCTGTACCAGCTTATAGTAAGCCTTTTTAAGAAATCAGCATAAATTTTCCTGATGATAGATTTTGAAAAATATAAAAAGACTGTTGCGACCACCAATACATTCAAGGAAATCGGGCAGGTTACGCATATAATAGGGCTTGTTATAGAAGCTGACGGTCCTTCATCTTCGATAGGAGACCTTTGCTACATATATTCCAGCATGGACCAGGAGCCTGTTTGGGCAGAAGTAGTAGGCTTTAAAGAAGAAAAAATCCTTCTAATGCCACTGGGTGAGATGGAAGGTCTAAAGCCAGGGGCTACTGTTATCAATTCCGGCGGGGCAATTGAGGTTAAAGTCGGCTCAGAGCTCTTAGGGCGGGTAATAGACGGTTTAGGTCAGCCTATAGATGAGTATGGTTCTATAAAAACAAATACTACCTGCTCTGTAAAAGCAAATAAAATAAACCCTCTTGTCAGAAAAAAAGTTTCAGATCCTTTATTCATGGGGGTTAAGTCGGTTGATGCATTTGTAACCCTTGGTAAAGGTCAAAGAGTCGGGATTATGTCAGGAAGCGGCGTTGGAAAAAGTACGCTTCTGGGTATGTTTGCCAGAAATTCCAGCGCTGATATGAATGTTATAGCTCTGATTGGAGAAAGAGGCCGTGAGGTAAGGGAATTTATGGAAAATTCTCTGGGTTCAGAGGGACTGGCTAAGTCTGTAGTCGTGGTTGCAACCGCAGAACAGCCGCCCCTGGTAAAAATCAAGGCAGCACAGGTTGCAATTACCATAGCTGAGTATTTTCGCGATAGCGGCAGGGATGTTTTATTTATGCTTGACTCAATTACAAGAATTGCAATGGCCCAGCGTGAAGTTGGCCTTGCAATTGGAGAGCCTCCTGCAACCAGAGGCTATACTCCTTCAGTGTTTGCTCTTATGCCAAGGCTTCTTGAAAGGGCAGGAAACAGCGATAAAGGCACAATGACAGGCTTATACTCTGTACTGGTAGAAGGAGACGACTTTAATGAACCTATATCAGATACAGTAAGGGGGATTCTCGATGGTCATATCGCTTTATCAAGGTCTCTGGCCCAGAAAAACCACTTCCCGGCGATTGATGTTTTGAGCAGTATAAGCAGGGTCATGCCGGAAGTTGCAGAGGATGAACATTTCAAGGCAGCCGGGGAAGTCAGAAATATCCTTGCTTTATACGAAAAGAACCAGGATTTGATCAATATCGGGGCTTATGCTCATGGTAGTGATTTTAGAATTGATAGAGCCATCAGGCTTATTGAGGATATTAATAATTTCCTGAAGCAGGGTGTGGATGAAAAAGTTGAACCTGAGGATATTCTGGCTAAGCTAACCGAGATTGCAAACTCAAAGTAGTAAAGCTGTAACGTGAAAACCTATAGTGATAACTGGATACTCAAGTTGCCACCTATAAAAATTTCTGGTAGTGGCTAAATACTTAGTGGTAAATTGTAATGTATGATAAAAAGGTGTATTACAAGGTCGTGCCAGTAATCTGACTTTGAAAAAGCAAGTGTTTTTCTTGTATAACGTGCTAATCTTTGCCTTATAGTATTGTTAAATCTCTCGATATGACTTGTTTCACCGCTGGTTTTATCTACAGATTTATGATTTTCAGGAAACACAACATTGTAAGCGTCCCATAAGTCGCTAAACTTAAAGGTTTCTTTGTATCTTTCAGGAATTCGTTCTTTAAGTTTTTGACAACTTTCTTTTGTCCTATCTCCAATACAATAGGCTACAACTTGTTTTGTTGCTCTTGAAAGTGCAAGCCAAAGCCATCTTTTATTTATTTTCTTTTTCATAAATGTCCATTCTTCATCTAATTCAAGAGCATCATCTTTTAGTTTGATAAGAGTTTCTTCTATTGTAGGCAACTTCTTGATCATTTTTTTTAAGCCATCCTGATACTGTATTTCTGG
>JANQEB010000283.1 GCA_028278605.1 Candidatus Gastranaerophilales bacterium | reverse complement strand
GTTCTGCTGGAGGTATGAAGTTTAATTTACAGGATGAAGTCTATTGTATATCCAGGTCAGTAGACATTTTTGAACAAAAATTAGCTTCCTAAACTTCTAATTTTTTTTAACGAATATTAATAAAAAATTATGTTTTTTAATAGCAAAAAAAAATGCTCTAAAATAAAAATTGTTACTCAGTAAATAAAAGGAATAAATTATGTCAAAGTTATCTAAAATAATTGAAATTGCAGAACAGGCAGGCAGCGAAGAAATTGAGGTATGGACAAACTCATTCAAGGCAATGGGAACCTTGCTTAAAGATAAAAACCGTGTGGAAAAAGGCATAATTTCATTGCAAAACCCTATTGTTAGCCCGCTTTTTATAGAAAATGAATGCACTGATTCCGCATATGACTGGCTAAATCTTTTTGAAGAGCAGGTGATCGGATTTACAATAGTAAAATAAATGATAGTGGTATAAAAATACGTGATTTGTCATTGCGGGCGAAGCAATCCACTTGAGTTTACTTAGTGATGGATTGCTTCGTCGTTATAAATAAACCCCTTAAATAAAACTTTGTAAGCTGGTTGTAGAAAACCAACCAGCTTATTTTTATGAAAAATTTTTCTAAACTATAATTGAAACTGGATGATAAGATCAAAAACATGACCGAGCAAATTTTATTAAAAATACACAGGGAACCCTGGAAAAAACTTATGCTGCTATTAACCGGCACACTGGTAATAATGGCAGATATGCCGGTATCCCCGATTTTGCCCAGGATGCAAGAGGCGTTTTCTGATATAGAAAACATAGACCTGCTTGTAAAGATGGTTTTAACTACCCCTGCTCTTTTTATAGTGGTAAGTTCCCCTTTTATAGGCTATCTGCTTGATAAATACGGCAGAAAAAACATAATTCTGATCAGTATATTTTTGTATGTCCTGGCCGGTACATCGGGTTTTTATATGGACTCAATCTATGGAATCCTTATAGGCCGGGCTTTCCTCGGAATCGCCACGGCCGGGGTGATTAACGGGTGCAGCGCGCTCATAGGGGACTACTACAAAGGAGAGGAAATTAACCGGATGATGGGCCTCCAGTCAACTTTTATAGGTTTTATCGGGCTATTATACCTGCTGCTTGGCGGAATCCTCGGTGATATTCACTGGAGAGCAACTTATCTTGTTTACCTTTTGCCTTTGGTGTACTTTGTTATGTTTGCAAAATTCATTGATGAGCCTTATTCCGCAAAAAACTTTGCTCAAGCCCCTATAAAACTTGCAATTTCGAATAATAAATTTCTTAAAAAACTTGCGATGATATATTTTATAGCTTTTGGGCTAATGGTCTTTTTTTACATGATACCTTTACAGTTACCTTTTTACTTAAAGTCAATTATGTCGGTCAGTAACAGCAAAATTGGTCTGACAATTGCTATAATGACCTGTTTCTCAGCTATCACGGCAATTTTTTACAAGAAAATAAAGCGGGCCTTATCTTTTAGAAGTATTTTTATACTCTCGTTTATTGTTATGGGACTGGGCTATGTTGTAATTTCCGCGGTTTCTGAATATGCTTTTTTTACTGTTGGAATGATGTTTACAGGCATAGGAATGGGTCTTGTTATCCCCAATTTAAGGACCTGGGTTGGTTCCTGCAGCGGCTCAAACTTTTTAGGAAGGGCTTTTGGAGGATTGACCGCTTGTATTTACCTGGGCCAGTTTTTTTCGCCGGTCATTATAAATAACGTGGTAAATTTTTCGGGGCTAGCCTCAAGTTTTGCTATAGCAGGGGTTTTTATGATGGCAGTATCTGTTTTGTTTGCATTTATTCCTTCTGCAAAAGATTAATTTTTTATGAAAAAAACCGGGTTTCACCGGATATTATGATTAAATATTAGTATAAGAAAAGTCCTTTAATGGTTGATTACCTATAGGAATATAGCATTGTCATAAAACTCACACAAACGAGAAGGCTGTTTGCTAAGTTAAACGGCCTTCTTTATTTATGAGGGTTTTAAGGAGATTTTAGGGAAGTAATAAAAAATTTTGGCAGTGGTATAAAAATACGTGATTTGTCATTGCGAGCCCGGTACCCGCCATGGGTGGGGCGGGCGAAGCAATCCATCACCAGGTAGACTTAAGTGGATTGCTTCGTCGTTTCACTCCTCGCAATGACGCCACGTCAAAAATACCACTACCAAAAATTTTAAAATGCGTAAGTTTTTATTCTTTATAAGCCAAAAAGCAATTCGCTTTAATTGTCAATAAACAAACTTCATCATCAAAAATTTAAATATCAACTAAAATTATGAGATATTTCTAAAAATATAAAGTTTTAATCAGCAATCCCGATATTAAAAGCAGGAAGAGTACTTATACGGTATTCCTGTCTTTAGTTGAGGATTAATTTAATGTTAAGAGAAAACACCTACAAGGAAGTTTCGGTTTTTACGGGAGCTGACTTGAACCATATACTTGATCTTGCGCAAAAATCTCATGAGGATTACTTAATAAGGGCAAATGCAAAGGATCTTGACCGTGCATTAGTTTATTATCTTGAGGCAATAAAACTAAACCCCCAAATCCCCGAAGTTCACTATAAACTGGCGAGTTTATTATGGGAAAAAGGAGAAATTGACCTATACTCAGCGATAAAACACTGCAAAAAAGCTGTTGAACTTGCGCCGGGCTCTTCTAACGCGAGGCTGTATCTTGGGTATTTCCTGAGAGCAGCCCAAAGACACGAAGAAGCTGAACAAAATTTCAAAGAAGCGGTTTCCCTGGGCAAGTTCAGGTCATCAAGACCCAGGCTTGTACTTGCATCAACCATACTTGAGAGGTTAAAAAAGACCAAGTTCAATATATTTGACTTTGCCGGGTCTGTGTATTATTTTGCAACAGGCATTACAACCTCAATTTACGATTATGAAGTGCTTAAAATGCTCTTTAAAACAGCTTGTGATAAATCCTCGGTCTACAAATACAAACTTTGCGCCGGGGGGCAAAAGTGTTTCAGGAATTATAAAAAGACAGTGGAGGTTTATAAAACAGCTGCTGAAAAGACAGGAAACAAGAAATTGTTTTACTCGAAAATCGGCGATCTCTTTTTAGAGCTTGAAAATCCTCAAAAAGCTATTGAATACTATAAGCAAATTCTTCAAGAGGCCCCGGATGATGCGCTTGTCTGGGGAAAACTTGCTGAGATATTACAAAACCACGATAAAAAGAATACAAGAGAGGTTATAGAGTGCTATAAAAATATAGCAAAGCTGCAACCTAATAATGCCAGGGCTTTTTATGAACTGGGGCATCTTCAATTAAGAGGCGAAGATAAGTTTAACGCGGTAAATGCGTTTAAGCGCGCAATTGAAATTGACCCGGGAAATCCTTTCTATCATAATAGCCTGGCTTATGCCCTGGTCCAGCTTCAGGACTATGACGGCGCGATAAACGAATACCAGCGTGCAATAAGGCTTAACCCTGACAGCGAGTGGACGTCTATTGTTTCACAGGCGCTGGGTGCGATTTACCATCAGGTAAAAGACAATATTGACGCGGCAATATCATGCTATCAAACCGCAATTCTTCTTGATAAAGACAATTTTGACGCTTATATATCCCTGGGAGAAGCTTACCAGGATAAAAATGATCTTGACAATGCGATAAACTGCTTTTGTAGCGCTATAAAATTAAATTCAAATTCTTATAAGACATACTGTAATTTAGGTTTGCTGCTCTGGGAAAAAGCTTACACAGAAGAGGCCATCATTGCTTATCAAAAAGCGATTTCAATAAAGCCGGATTACGCTATAGCGTTTAATAACCTTGGGGTTGTTTATTTAGACGGGTGCTGCAACCCTGAAAAAGCCATAAAAATGTTTAACTCCGCGATAAAATACAGTCCTAATTACACTTTAGCTTACTATAACAAAGCAAGGGCTTACCAGGTGCTTAATGATAACACCAGGGCAGCGGAATACTTCCAGATGGCCCTTGATATAAACAGTGTAACCAATGACATGGACGATAATGACATCCAAAACAGAATCTATAGCCTTTTTTGCGCTGACTGACCGGGAATTATTCTTTATCCTGCAAACCCAGGGAAGTTAAAGCCATTTTTGCCGCGTTTTGCTGGGCTTCTTTCTTGGATTTTCCCGACCCGTAACCCAGTGATTCCTGGTTAACAAACACTTCTATATCAAATGTCCTGTTGTGAGGAGGCCCTTCTTCTTTTACCACAACATAATCAGGAAGTTCCATGCCGTGAGCCTGCGCATATTCCTGAAGAATCGCCTTGAAGTTATTTTTTGCCGCTGACTGGTCAATCTCTGTAACCTCAGGTTCAAGCAGGGGTATTAAAAAATCATACAGAAGTGAAATTTTTCCGTCCATGTAAAAAGCGCCGAGAAGAGCCTCAAAAGCGCATGCCATATTGGAAGGCCGGATGCTTCCCCCCATTTTCTTTTCATGATAGCCGAGTTTCAGGTATTTTCCGAGGTTAATATCCTTTGCAAGCCTGGCTAAAGTGTTATCACTTACCAGAACTGACCTGATTTTAGTAAGTTCCCCCTCTGAATACTCAGGAAACCTGTCATAGAGATATTTGCTTGCAATAAGCTTAAGTACCGCATCTCCCAGGAATTCAATCCTTTCGTTGTTTAAAAGGGATGAAAGCTTGTTTTCAAAGGTGTAGGAGCTATGAGTAAGCGCTGTATCCAGGTATTCATAATTATCAATCGATAACCCCAGTCCGGATATTAATTCTTCCAGTTCCTCTATTCTCTTGTTACTCAACATTTTTCAACTCAAAATTCTTAAAACATAGCTACAGAAAAAACAGCTGAAATATCATTTATTACAAAATACTTGTAATAGTAATACCCGGCTACAGACGTGAGAATATAGCTGTCTGACCGGTCAAGCACCCCTCCATGTCCCGGAAAAACCGTGCCCGAGTCTTTAATTCCGGCTTCCCTTTTGATCATGGACTCTGCAAGATCGCCCAGTTGCGCAAAAATTGATACTAATATACCTGTTATTACTGAAGTTATTACATCAAGCCCTATAAAATAACCGATTATAACAGCTATTATTATTGAGGCTAATATCCCCCCGGTTGAGCCTTCTACAGTTTTTTTAGGACTAATTTCCTTCCAGAGAGGGCGTTTCCCCCATAATTTCCCGCAGTAATATGCCCCTATATCACATGCAGCCACGCAAAGAAACATTAATACAACAAGACCGATCCCAATATCATAGTCCTGTCCCAGGATAGAAAAACTACTGCTATCCATATTTCTTATCATAACTACATGAATCGGGAATACCCCCGTATAAAATAGTGCCAGTATTGTCATTGCAAGGTCATTAATTTTTGCGTCCTTTCCCCGGAACAGGATCAATAAAAATGCGATTCCCGCAAAAAATACTACTGTCCCAAAAAGCAGGGTGTAAAGCCTGAAAAAAGCAAGTAAAATAAGGGAAAAATCCGCAAAAATTATAAAGTAAAAAGGAGGGTTTATCCCTTTTGACCTCATAATATTGATAAATTCCTGTGTCCCGATAAATATAAAGATTCCAATAAAAGCTGCCAGCACGAACCCGCCAAAGTACAGTGATGCCATTATCCAAATAAGCAGCAGTATAGCAACACCTACTCTTTTTTTATCCAGGCCTTTATCAGTATTCACGGGTTTTTACCTTTTTGTTTACCTTTTTTGTTTATATAGATAATATCTCTGTCTCCTTCTCGGAAACAATTTTGTCTATGTCTTTAATGTATTTATCAGTAATTTTCTGGATTTCATCCTGGTGTTTTTTTACATCATCCTCAGGAATACTTTCAGCTTTTTCGATTTTTTTAAGAGAATCTGTCATTTCTCTTCTGATATTTCTGATTGCGACTTTTGAATCCTCGCCGATTTTTTTAACTTCCTTGACCAATTCTTTTCTTCTTTCCTCTGTAGGCTGGGGAAATGCCAGCCTGATGTTTGCGCCGTCGTTGCCCGGTGTGATTCCAAGGTCTGATTTAAGGATAGCTTTTTCTATAGCAGCGATGGAAGTCTTGTCATAAGGCGCAATAACCAGTGTTGTACCGTCTTGTACGGAAATGTTTGCCAATTGTCTTACAGGTGTAGGGGTTCCGTAATATTCAACGCTAACGCTGTCTAATACCATAGGATTCGCCCTGCCGGTCCTTATATTAGAGAATTCTTTCTGAGTAGATTGAAGAGATTTTATCATTTTCTCTTCGCCTTTTTGCATAATTTCGTCAACAGGCATAATTCTTTTCTCCTCCTATTAAAGTTCCTTCTTTTTCACCTTTTAGAATTTTTTCTATACTGCCGTTACTTGCAAAGTCAAATACCACAATAGGAATATTATTGTTTTTACATAAAGATACAGCGGAAGTATCAATTACTTTTAAGTCCTTTCTTATAATATCATCATAGGAAATATAATCAAATTTGATGGCATCAGCGTATTTTCTGGGGTCTTTATCATAAACCCCGTCAACTTTATTTTTTGCCATAAGCATAACTTCAGCGTTGATTTCAGAGGCTCTCAGGGCAGCCGCGGTGTCTGTGGTGAAAAACGGGTTACCTGTACCGCCCGCAAATATTACTACCCTGCCTTTTTCAAGGTGCCGTATCGCTCTTAACCTTATATAAGGCTCAGCTATCTGGTCCATTCTAATTGCGTTAAGCACTCTTGTCCGGATATTATACTGTTTTATGACTCCTTGCAAAACAAGCGCATTCATTGTTGTTGCGAGCATGCCCACATAATCTGCCGAGGCCTGGTCCATTCCGAGTTTAATACTGTTTTGGACCCCGCGGAATATATTTCCGCCTCCGACAACTACAGCTATCTGGGCACCCATATCATGGACTTCTTTAATTTGTTTTGCGACCTTGTTGATTGTATCCGGGTCAATACCGAAGCTTTGTTCGTCCATCAGGGCTTCACCGCTGATTTTCAGGAGTATCCTTTTATATTTTAACTTGCTCATCATCTTTTTCCTTGTTTATAGATTACTAAAATTATTATATTTTAAGCAGGTTAGTTTTCAAAGGTTATAGTTAACCCGAATGACGGGTTAGTTAAAAATGAATTATAGCTTGTACAATTTTCAAAATTTTTCAAAAATCTATCAGGATTAGTAAAGGGCGAAGCCCTTTACATTCCACATTACCGCTACCAAAATTTTTACTACCACCGGAAGTTTTTGTAATATACTGGCTGTGAGAGTGCAAAAAGGAATTTGACATGGAAATTTTTACAATAACCTGTATACTTGCAATTACATTTCTTGCATATGTTATAGGCTCATTTCCCACCGGTTATGTCCTGGTAAAAGCCATAAAAGGAGTTGACATCAGGGAAGTCGGCAGCGGAAGCACAGGTGCAACCAACGTAAAAAGAGTCCTGGGCATGAAAGCATTTATTTTTGTGATGCTTTTTGACGGTTTCAAAGGCGTTTTACCGGTTATGGGGGCAAAATACCTGGAAGTCAAATTTTCCCTCCTGCCTGAATATCATATCCTGCCTGTGCTGGTTGCAATTGCTATTATTACCGGGCATAGCAAGTCTGTTTTCCTTGGTTTTAAAGGCGGAAAATCCGTTGCATCCGGTGTTGGAACTATCATAGGACTTTATTGGCCGGTCGGGCTTATTACAGCAGCAACATGGGGTGTTCTAACTTATTTTACAAAGATAGTTTCCATAAGTTCCATAGTCGCTGTTATACTTACTCCTGTCTGGATGTTTGTGTTTAAGCAGCCTGTAAGCTTCATTGTATACTGCGCATTAGGAGCAGCTTACATTGTTTACCTGCACAGGGAGAATATTAAACGTCTATTAAGCGGGACTGAAAATAAAATAAGAAATTAAGCCGGAATTGGTAAATGGCATAATACTTGTTATAATTAAACCTGTATTTTTTAATATTCTGCATAAATTTGGGGATAATTATGACTGAAAAAAATAAAAAGAATTACCTTACGGTTCACGGGCATTTTTACCAGCCACCCCGTGAAAACCCCTGGCTGGAAGCAATAGAAACGCAGGACAGCGCCGCGCCTTACCATGACTGGAACATAAGGATTGCACATGAGTGCTATAACCCAAACTCTGTTTCAAGAATCGTTAATCATAAAAACCAGATCCTTGATATAGTCAATAACTACGAGATGATAAGCTTTAATTTCGGTCCGACACTTCTTTCCTGGCTGGAAGTGCATGTCCCCAGGGCTTATGAAAGGTTAATTGAAGCTGATAAAAATTCCCTGAAAACAAGATCCGGCCATGGAAACGCTTTAGCACAGGTCTATAATCATATGATCATGCCTCTTTCTAATGAAAGAGATAAATATACCCAGACTATCTGGGGCATAAAAGATTTTTATTTCCGTTTTGGAAGGGAACCGGAAGGTATCTGGCTGTCAGAAACCGCTGTTGATGATGATACTTTTAGAGTTCTGGTTGATTGCGGGATAAAATATACTATTCTCTCTCCTTACCAGGCATCAAAAATCAGAAAACTCGGCGATAAAAGGACAGCTGAAGAAAAAAACGAATGGCAGGACACGAGCTGGGGTAATATTGACCCCGGAAGGTCATACCGGTATTTTATAAAAGACGGTACAGACCGCTATATCGACCTGTTTTTCTATGACGGCTCAATTTCCAAGTCAGTTGCATTTGAAGAATTGCTTAGAAACGGCGATAAGTTTATGGGACGGCTAAAAGACGGGGTTTCCGGCTCAAGAAACTACGACCAGCTTGTAAATATTGCCACTGACGGTGAAAGCTACGGCCATCATACAATGCTTGGAAATATGGCCCTTTCCTATGCTCTTAAGAATAAAATCAAGGAAACTGACTTTACACTAACTAATTACGGTGAATTTCTGGAGAAAAACCCTCCAAGGTATGAAGTTGAGATAAAACATCCTTCTTCCTGGAGCTGTTTCCACGGTGTTGGCAGGTGGAAAGAAAACTGCGGATGCTCCACAGGAGCCCCCCCGGAGTGGAACCAGCAATGGAGATATCCCCTAAGAGAAGCCCTTGACTGGTTAAGAAACCAGCTTTACCAGGTGTTTGAGACTAATGTGGGGACTTACCTCAAAGATCCCTGGGGCGCAAGAAACAGGTATATTGATGTGATTCTGGAAAGAAACCAGGAAACCATTGATAAATTCTGTGAACACGAGGCCTCAAGAAATCTTTCCCCGGTAGAAAAGGTAAATGTGATTAAATTGCTTGAAATGCAAAGGCACTCAATGCTTATGTACACAAGTTGCGGCTGGTTTTTTGCTGATATCAGCGGGATTGAGACGATTCAAATTTTAAAATATGCTGCCAGGGCAATGCAAATAGCAGAGGAATTCCAGGAAATTGACCTTGAAACAAGGTTTTTGGAAATTCTTGCCGGTGCTCACAGTAACATAAAGAAATTCGGCAATGGAAAAGATGTTTACCTGAGGTTTGTAAAGCCTTCTATCGTAAGCGTTAAGCAGGTTGTGAGCCACTGGGCAATCAGTTCGCTTTTTGAAGATTATGAAGAAGAAACTGATGTTTACTGCTATAAAATAAAGTCCCTTGACTATTCCAAAACTCAAAAAGCCAGTACAAACCTTGTTATGGGCAGAATAGAAGTTATTTCAACCATAACTTTTGAAAAGCATGATATGATTTTTGCGCTGCTGCATTACGGAGGAGAGGATTTTCATTGCGTAATCAGGGGTTATGCCGGAAAAGCCGAATATAACAAGATAAAAGAAGGATTGCTCCAAAAATACGAGACCCTGCCTTTAACAGAGGTTGTCAGAGGGCTTGATGAGTACTTTGGAAAAGAATACTTCACTCTTAAAGACCTGTTTATCGAAGAAAGACGCAAGATTATCAATATTCTTATTCAGGATAAGCTCGAAAAATTCGGAAAAACATACAGAAACCTTTATGACGAAGCAAAAGGCCCTATGATGCAGCTTAAAGAACTTGAGCTTAAAGTGCCGGAGGAATTTAAAATTGCTGCAGAGTATTCTCTTAATTGTGATTTAAATGATTTAATCCGGGAAGCAGAGGATATTGGCGACTCTGACCTGCTTTTAAAAGCCATAGAAATAAATAAGGAAGCAAAGAAAATCGAGGTTAATCTTGATTGCCAGCCTGTTAGGGAGCTTTATAGCAGTTATGTCAGGGAAAAAGTGTGCGAATTATCTAAAAATGGCAGTATCAGCGAATACGAATCCCTTATAGAATCACTTAAATTACTTGTAAAACTTGATCTTCAGCCGGATTTATCAAGGGCTCAGAATATTTACTTCAATAAAATCCTTAAAAAAGCGCCTGAGCTTATTGAAAACCTCAAAACTTCCGCCAAAAAAGAGGAAGACAGAAAAAGTGTTTCTTCAATACTCTCTCTGGGGGAAAAACTGGGCTTTAATGTTGATGAACAGATAGCTAAGCTGCAAAAAGTAACTGCTCACGTGCAAACATAATTAACTCGGGTTATTTAGCTGAAAGGCTTGATATAACTGATTCGAAATTTCTTCAGCAGGCGAGTTGGGTGAGGCATTTTGAAAAAATTTTGTAATGTAAAATAATGAAATTTTTATAGGCGGCAAATTAAGTTGTCTTTAAATCAAGAAAGGCCGGGCAATTTGGTTGAATAACCCTGCCCGGATATTTCCTGTTGTATTAAGAATAAACTTAAAAGAGTTGCCGAAATGGCTGTTAGATATGAAGCCTGAAAAAATTATCCTTATATATTATCAAAAAGTGTATTAAAAATAATTTAAATAATTTAAATAATTTACGAAAATAAAAAACAGGAGGAGTTTAATCAAATTTTTTACACGTACAAAAGGTAAGTTATTTAGAGGAGTTATTTTTATGGTCAAAAAAAAGCTAGCAGCAGCATGCATGTTAAGCTTGATGCTTTTAGGGAGTTCTGTTCCCGCCCAGGCAGTGAGCCCCGGTGATTTAATCGACTCATCGGGAATCGGTACGGTGACTGAAGTCGGAGGTGTTGTCACTATACCTAAAGTCTCAGAGACAAATTTTGATACAATAGGTAAAGCAAGATGGAGTCAGTTTAACATACCGGATACCCAGACAGTAAACTTTGAGTTTACGGATGTAGGTCAAACTATAATTAATTATATTGACCCTACTTTTGGTATAAACCCCTCGCTTATTGCGGGAAAACTTAATACGTTCGGAATTAACGGAATTGCCGGAAGGGTTTTCCTGATTAACCCGAACGGCGTCAGCTTTGTCGGAGCGCAAATAAACGCTGATTTGACTTTTAGCGCAGGTGATTATCAATTTGATAAGGGAGCACCCTCACTCTTTGTATCCACTTTAGACCTTGCAACCTCGTTTAATTCTATTAATGACAATACAACAGCCCTTCAGTTTGACACCTTCACGGACGGAAACGGCTTTGCAAACGGTATTTTTTCTGAAGGCTCAGAGTTCGGTGTTGCAAATCTTGAAGAAGGCGGAAAGTTTTGTGGTGCTCTTAAAGAACTCACTTTTTTAGGCAACGGGATAGCAATAACAGATACAAAAATCGACGCTACCTTTAACGGAGCCTCGTACTCACATTCTTACTGTGATAAGTTTAATAATTTCCTGAACTTTATAACAGCAGGAGAAGTTACAGTAGGTCTATCCGATAATAATAATCCCAGGCAGCTCACTTCCATTATCATAACAAACCCGAATACAGTTCCGGCATGTACATTTAACCAGGCTACAGAAGTTTTTGAAGACGGGGGAGTAAGATACTTTAACTTTGACCCGATTGATTTATCACTTGAAGATAATATAGGCAGTGAATTTCAGATTGCCTTATGTAACCCTGACGATAAAGAATATAAAGTTGGTACCGTAGACGGGTTTTTCTTCCTTGATATAGAACAGGGAGTAGTAAGAATAGAAAACCGGTCTGATTATTTCAATTCAACAGGTTTTATTTCAACGGTAAAACTCGATACAGAAATTCTGGCTACGGGCGCGTATGATTTTAATTTCTCGGACCCGGAACCGGTTATTTTCCTTACATCGAAAAACCCGGGACAGACAACCCCTACTAACGACCCTTCACTGATCTATTTATGCACCGAGGCCGGAGAAGATACTAATTTATTTATTCAAAACGCCAATCCCCTGTTTCCTCTCTTAACACTGGAAGTACAGGTTACAGGTCCTCCGGTGCCTCCGCAGAACCAGGTAGGTTTATTACAGTCAGGGGAAGGTATTAACGGCGCAACCCTAAGAACAAAAGTTGATACAGAAGTATTAACTATTGACGGAAGAGAAAGAAACGTAATAAATGAGCTGACTGATTGCGACCCCTGCTTTGGAGACTGCGGAACTCCGCCGGATCCAGTACCTCCTCCCGGACCGACACCTCCTCCACCAGTGGATGACGGAGGCGGAGGCGGTGCTGCTGTTGCTATTGCAGTTCCTTTAGGTGTCGCAGGAGCAGGTATAGGAAGTTTTCTTGCAGCAGCGCCATTACTTGCCAGTGCACCGCAGGCCGCGCCAATAACAACAGTTATGAGACCATATTATGTAATGCCAAGAACAGTATATGACCTTGTGCCCGCACAACAGGGCGGTACAACAGGTGCCGCATCAGGTACAAACCAGGGCGGTTATTACTATTACCCTCAAAATACTACCGCACCCGCAGCAGGCCAGGGATATTACTATCAGCAAAATACGGGAGGAGCTGCACCGCTTCAGGATCAGACAACCTATCCGCAGCAGGGGCAGACACAAAACCAGCCTAATCAAAACAGTCGCTAAGACTTTAAAGATGGGGCTGTCCTAAAAATACGGACAGCCTCCATCTTATTTTTTTATAAACCATGAGGTTTGCTATAAAGCCTGTTTTAAACAAACAAGCTCTGTAAAGAATTCAAAATAAAGGTGAGATTTTCCCTGAAAAAATCCGGGAATAACGAGCTGAGCGTATATTAAAAAATAAATTCGGGGAATTTAAAAAGGTGAAAAGAAAAATTACAAAATTAATCATATTTATTTTATTCATTTTTATGCCTTTTCAGGCATCTGCGCAACCGGAAATAAATGCCAATATTGATGCGGGACTGGTTGATAAAGCCACAATAAAACCGTTTGATGAGCTGAAAGAAGAAGATATCTTTGAAAAAAAGAGCAAAACAACTTTTTCAACAGGTGTAAGCAAAGAAGAACATAAT
Organism: Candidatus Gastranaerophilales bacterium; assembly: GCA_028278605.1. Lineage (GTDB taxonomy): Bacteria > Cyanobacteriota > Vampirovibrionia > Gastranaerophilales > UBA9971 > JANQEB01. Next base: position 14,339 of record JANQEB010000283.1, on the reverse strand, counting down.
AAAGTTCCAAAAGCATCAAGTTTCAAAGTAGAAAAAATTGAATTCTGGGGAAATAGTGTAGTTTCATCTGAAAAACTGTCGGAATTCGCAAGCGAGCTTGAGGGAAAAAATATTTATTATTCTGACTTAAAAAAACTATGCGATAAAATAACAAAATATTACCATGATAAAGGTTATGCAACTTCAAAAGCCTATGTACCGGCGCAAATGATTAAGAATAATACCGTAGAAATTGCCATTGAAGAAGGTCTTTACGGAGATATAGATATCCGGGGAAATAAATGGAGCGATAAAGAGTATTTGCAGGATATTTTATCTTCCAACGGTGTAAAGGAAAATGAAGTTTTAAACGTATATGAACTTGACCATTCCCTGAAAGAAATAAACAATCACAGTTATATGAAGGGAAATATAAGTGTTAACAAGTCAAAGTGCTGCTCGGATTTTTCCGATATAAAACTGAGTGTTAAAGACAGGTTCCCGCTTGATTTCAAGGCTGGCTGGCATAATGAAGGCCAGGAATTCACAGGTGAGCAGCTGGCTACGATCAGTGCTTCATACAATAACATAACCGGCAAAGGAGATGCTGCTTCACTGGGAACAATGCTTTCAACAGGGGTTATAGGGGCCTTTACAAGCTATAGCCAACCCCTGGATGAAAAAACGAGGATTACCACAAGTTATTCCTATACAAATTCCAGTTTTGGAGGAGTTTTTGACGAATTTGATATTTTTGGAAACACTCATACCTATAATGCAACAATTACCAGGAAACTTCACAGGGGTAAAAAATGGATGTTAGATGCTGATATTGGGCTTGAGGCTAAGAATTCCCAGACAGAAATGGGGTTGTTTGACCTGAAGCTTAATGAATTCAGGCTAAGAACCCTTGTAACGGGAATTACGGCTAGAAAAAAGGATTCAAAAGGGATGTGGATTTCCAGGGCGGAAATGAGAACAGGCCTTCCAATCTGTAATGCTACTGAAATCAGCGAAGATTACGGTTATGCCGACAGTAAATATGTTAAAGCCGACTTAAAGCTAAGAAGGTATCAAAAACTACCTTTCGGGCTTATGGGAGTTTTTAAGACAGATGCCCAGTACTCACCTAATAAACTGCTGGTCCCGGAAAAAATGTACCTGGGGGGAAGCAGTACAGTCAGGGGTTATGACCCGCTGATATCAATGGGGGATACGGGATTTAATTCTTCTGTTGAAATCCGAAAGGAGTTGCCTTTTATTGATAATCTCCTGCCTGCAAAGCTAAAGCACTTAGAAGGCAGGTTTCAGGTAGGCTGTTTCTATGACTGCGGATATGTAAGGGATATGAATATGTCTTATGAGCCGCTTCATACAAACTTTTTACAAAGTGTGGGGCTTACTTTTTATGTGCCTTTAACCAGGCTTGTTACCGCAAATTTAAACGTGGGAATGCCCATTGGCTCAAAAATTTCTGAGAACCAGGATGTAAGGTTTTCTTTTAATCTGTCTACCGATATTCATAACATCTGGTCAAAAGAAACTAAAGAGAATTTATAGGGAAAGGACAAAAAATTCTTACACATTGTGTTATCCTGCACTTGATGCCAGGATCTATCTAATTAATCTTAAAAAGCCCTTTCATGTATGAAAAGGCTTTTTTCATAAAACTTTTAAAATTTCTTTACAAAAAGACTGCCTGCAAAGTGTGTTTATAGTGCGAATAAAGGGTTTTTAACTTCATATTATTAAATAATGTTTATTATCGTGATAAAATCCGAATATTAAAGATCTTATAAATTATTTTCACACATAAAATTTTGAAATTTTCTTAATTGAGAGGAGAAAAAAATGGAGCTAAAAAAACTGACATCTTTTTTGTTAAGCGCTTTACTTTTATTCTTTAATTCAGCGCCGGCACTAGCAGCCGCATTCAATGACCTTCAGGCGGATCACTGGGCTTACATTGAAATTCAAAACCTGACAGAAAGAGGGGTTATTGCGGGATACCCTGATGAAACATTTAAGCCTGAAAATCCTGTTAACAGAGCAGAATTTACCAAAATGGTAATCAAAACCCTTGATAAAGATACTATGTCTGTAAGCGCAGAAAATACTTTTACTGATATTAATTCTGAATTCTGGGCTTTTGAGTATATTTTAAGGTCAAAGGAATTAGGGCTGGTTGTTGGTTATCCTGATAATACATTCAGGCCATATAACAACATAACAAAAGCTGAGGCTACTTCAATAATTTCAAAAACAGTTAAAGACTGCACTGACTGCAAGGTTTACAGAGATTGCGAAACAGGCTGTGAAAAGCCATGCAGCATTAAAGAACCTGAAGAATGTTGCGGTTTCTATGATTGTGCAAAACTTAAAGAGTGTGAAAAACCATGTCCCTTAAAAACCGCAAAAGAAGAGCCTTGCGTGCTTAAACAGTTTGACGACCGGGAAAAAGTCGCTAACTGGGCAAGAAAATCATTTAAAAAAGCTGTTACAAATGAATTATACGTTAACCATCCTGATAAAAACCGCTTAACACCTGACAAAGAGCTTACAAGAGCTGAAACAGCCGCTTTACTGTATAAATTAAGAAAAAACCCGTCAGTTTTAAAAGCTGAATTCCAGGGGCCTGAAATCCAAAAAGAGGTTCAGGAAAATATAGTTGCTGTAAACCAGGTTGAAAAACTTAAAGCTGAGGAATATTCAACAGTTGTTGAGCATTTAGCTTCCACACCTTACACAGGCAGTGTAAATGAAGTGGAAATAACAGGTCCCAGCGTGAAAATTCTTGCTCATAACGTTATTCCCGTTAACTTTGAAGGCGGTTTTAAAGCTAAAAAATACAAAGAAGGTGAGCTTGTCTATCTTACATTTACAAAAAACGTTACAACTGAGGAAGGCACAAAGCTTATACCGGCAGGCAGCAAGCTGGTTGCAGAATTAACCGAGTTGAAAAAGTCAAAACTCTTGCATAAAAACGCTAAAGCTGTTTTAAATATTAATAAACTCGTTTTACCTTCAGGCGATATTTATCCTTTATCAGCAAAAATAGAAAACAATGAACTGTTTGATAAAAAGTTTGGCTCAGGCAATCTTAAAAAATTAGGGGCTATAAGCGGAACAGTTGCAACATTTGGCACAATGCTAGGCCTTATAATCGGGGCTTTTAACAGTTCAACAGGAGACGGGGCAGCTCTTGGCGCAATTATCGGAGGCGGTACAGGCTTGCTTTTTGGACTCTTGGCACCCGGTTGCAACATTAAAATTCCTGAAGAACAGGATATCTTTGTAAAACTCGAAAATGACCTGGAACTTGACGTTGAATAGTTCAGGGTTCAAGAAATATGAGAGGGCGGGCTTTTATAAAAGCCCGCCCTTCTTACAGTAATAAGTAAGGAAGATTTGCAAGTGTATTTTCCTCATATATAAGTAAGATCTACGGCTTGAAATGACGTTTAGTGCTTACAATCAGGGCTGTGTTCAGGATGGCAGTTTTTGGTTTCCAGTTTTTCAATCAGTTTTGTAATATGCCAGTAGCGTTTTTCCATATCTTCAAAAACCAGGATATAGCATTCTTTGCGGATGTTTTTAGCGTTATTAATCATTGCGTAGCTTGCCAGCTTTGATAAAACCCTGATCATGCCCAGTTCATCATATATTTCATCTATTAAGTTTTGTTGCACACAGCAACTCCTTATTATGTGCTTTGTCTCGATATTATGTCATTATAAATTTTATAGAAACATATGTCAATATCTTTTAATATATTTATAAATATTCTGTATAATTCTGATGAAAACTATAAAACTATTATCCTGAAATTGTTTCAGGATCTTATCAGTTTACTTTAATTAGTGGAAAGATCACTTCCAACGCTTAAATTTATAGTTTAATGAGGCGTTGCAAAGATTCCCACGTCGTCCGTCTCCCCAAAGGCCGGGAAGACGGGCTCCTCGGAATGACAATGTATAAGGTAAGTATAACCAGGTTTTAAAAATGTTAACTGCCAGAGAACAGATAAAATTTCTTCTTATGAAAGAAAAAATGACTATAACAGAGCTTGCTCGTGAATTAACTGATTATACAGGTAGAGAGTATACCAGGCAGGGTATTTCCAATAAATTCTCAAGAGGCACCCTGAAATACGATGAAGTCATTGCTATAGCAGAAATCCTCGGCTATGAAATTGAATTTAAAAAGGTTCCTTTTGAAGAATGACGGCAAAAGAACAAGTAAAGATGCTTTTACTTAAAAGAAATATGACTATAACTGGACTGGCTCTAAAAATGTCTGAATTTTACGAAAGGCAATATTCACGGCAGAACCTTTCAAATAAATTATCTAACGGTACCCTGCGTTTTGAAGAATTTGAGCTGATCGCAAAAATTTTAAGTTACAGAATTGAGCTGGTAGATGAAGAGCCGGAGTTATGATGAATAGATTTTATTGAGGTTTTTAAAGATGTTAACAGCCAGAGAACAGGTAAAGTTCCTTCTTATGAGGGAAAAGATGACCATAACAGAACTTGCTGCTGAAATGGTAAGACAAACTGGTAAAAAATACACCAGACAGAGTATTTCAAGCAAACTATATAAAGGAACCTTAAGGTATGATGAAATTACGGCCATAGCAGAAATCCTCGGTTATGAAATTGATTTTAAAAAGATTCCCTATAAAAAGTAAGCATATTGCAATATTATTGCGCTTTTGAGGGCGTTTATTATACGTAAGTCGTACAACTTTAGGTTAATAAAACTTACATCCCCCATTTAATCTGTTGATTGATGTTTATCTCCTCCAAAAAGTGGACAATAAGAGTATTGAAAGACCTTATAAATTCCAATAAATTGATTTTGCACAAACAGGAGTAGGGGAAAAAGATGATTAAGGAAGCTGTAAAAGAACAAAAGCCGATAAAATGCACATTAACCAGAATTGAAGATGAATTTGTCGAAACAAACAGCCATAAAGATTATTACGCCAACATTTTAAAGAACTACGTATACATTCCTGAAAAAAAGATTATTGCCTAAATATTGGGGGAGGAGATTTTATAACAACAAAACCCGCTTAAGTGCGGGTTTTTAATTGGCAAATCCTGGTTGGTTAACGTAAACCTCTAAGACCCTGTTCAGGAAATTATCGGAAGAACCTTTTTTTTTGTAAAAAATAGAGTATTTACACATTTGCTGGTAAAATATAAAATTGGTAAATTAATATAATCGGGGTTAGGCTATTAATTTAATGTTGAAACATATAGCAATTTTAATAAGTAAAATTAGAAACCTGCTTTCTTCCGAAAAGTTTATAAACATTTTTATACTCTTTTTAAGCCTGTTTATTCTGACTTTTCTGCTTTCCAGCAGGCATTTCCTGTTCCATACAATTATTGATGATGATGTGAGCAGGGTAAATGTTGTTGCATCCAAAAAAATAGAAGTTGAGGATACCGAGAAAACCAGGGCTAAAAAAAGATATGAGTCCATGAAAGTTAAGCCCGTTCTTAGACCTATACAGGACAATGTAAATAATTCCATGAGAACAGGGCTTGGACAGACATTAAATTCTGTAAAGCAAATAAGGGAATTAAAAGTTGATAATTCTGAAAAAAGGGTCCGGATAAAAAATTTATTTGATATTAAAGAGCATAATTACTTTATAAACCTTGCAGCTGACTACTTGTATATGGCTTCTGACGCCGAGTACTCAAAACTGGCGACAAATGCTCTTGCTGCTCTTGACAGGATACTTAAAAACGGGCTTACAGAGGCTGACCTCCTGGAGAGCAAGGATGAAATCATTGATAAACAAATTGACAGCTCTCTTGCCAAGACTCACAAGATTGCTATAAGCTTTCTGATAAAGAAAGTGCTTGAGCCTAATATGGAAGAGGACAAAGTCGCAACGGAACTTGCGGTTCAAAAGGTGATTTCCGAAGTTAAACCTGTGATTATTACCTATGAAAAAGGCGATGTGGTTGTTTCCATTGGCGAAAGGGTAAAAGATACCCAGATGAAAGCCCTGAAAAAGCTGGGTTACAACGTAAACCGCCTTGATTTAACAGGCATAATGGGAATTTTTTCCCTTGTCGGGCTTTGTTTGTTTACAACGGTTTACTACCTTAAAAATTTTGAAGGCCGTTTTCTTAAAATGCCGTACCCCGGTCTTATAGCGCTTTTAGCAATAGTGATAAACATTTTTGCTGTTGCATTGCCGGAAGAGGTCTCTGCCTATGTTGTTCCTATCCCTGCAATAGCTATGCTGCTTACTGTGTTTACATCGTCAAGGGCCGCGCTTCTTGTTACCATGCTGATTCTTGTTATGCTCGGCGTGTCGCTTCAGTACCCGGTCGAATACATTTTCGTGTTTATGCTGGGTGCAATCATAGCAATATTTACCACCAATTCAGTGAATTACTACAGAAGAATGGACATGGTAAGGGCAGGCTTTGATGTGGGGCTTATCCAGATGTTTGTCGTGCTTGTAATGTTTCTTCTTCAGAATAATACAGAGAATATAGACCTGGGATTAATGGTAATGAAAATGTTTATGGGCTTTGGAAACGGGCTTTTAAGCGGTATTCTTGCGCTTGGGTTATTGCCCCTGGTTGAAAGCACTTTTAAAATCATTACCCCATACGGCCTTGCCGAACTTGCCGACCATAACCAGGCGCTTTTGCGGCGTTTACAGTTCGAAGCGCCGGGGACATACCATCATAGCCTTATGGTAAGCAACTTATGCGAGGCAGCAGCCGAATCCATCGGGGCAAATCCTATCCTGGCAAGAGTTGCAGCGTTTTATCATGATATAGGGAAACTAAAGCGCCCATTGTTTTTTATAGAAAACCAGTCTTACTTTGGCATAGAAAACCCTCATGAAAAGCTGACTTCAAGGCTCAGCAAAATGGTAATCACCGCCCACCCAAAAGACGGGGTTGAACTTGCAAGGGAATACGGCTTGCCGCCGGTGATTCACCAGTTTATTATCCAGCATCACGGGGACAGTCTTGTTAGCTATTTCTACAGGCAGGCAATGGAAGCGGAAGGAGCGGATAATATTCAAGAGGAACAGTTCAGGTATAACAGCCCAAGGCCGTCTTCCAAGGAAGCAGCTATTCTAATGCTTGCTGATTCTGTTGAATCAGCTGTCAGGTCCCTGAAAAACCCTGAGCAGGAAATGGTTGATGAGATGATTGATAAAATAATAAGAGAAAAACTGGTAGATGGCCAGCTTTCAGAAAGTCCTCTTACCCAGAAAGACCTTAAGACTGTTTCAAGCGTGTTTAAGCGTTCTCTCAGGGGAATGCAGCACCGCAGGATCAAGTATCACGAAGATATCTTACAAGAGCTTAACAGCAAGAGTCTAAACGGCATAAAACAAGCACAGCTTCAAAGCGAAATAGAAAATAAAGTTATAAAGCTCAAGGAAAGCGAAGAAATTCAGGAAAATCAAGGTGAAGGATAGCTATTATGGCTAATTTTGAAGTTTCCCTGTCTGATAATCAGGAAATATTTCCCGCAAACAGGAAAGAAATAGAAAAAGATGCGGGACTTATACTTGAATACGCGCTTAAAAATCCAAAAATTATTGAAGGCTCAGTATTAAATGAGTTTGATTTATCTGATAAAACAGTGAGCGTTGATGTTGTGCTTACGGACGACAAGGAAATCCGGGAACTAAATACCTCTTACCGCGGTAAAAATAAGCCGACGGATGTGCTTTCATTTGCCCTTTTTGCGGATAGCGCGGAAAAAGAAGTATTGCCGGAAGGTGAGATTCCCCTTGGAGAAGTCATTATCTCTGTAGAAACAGCTAAAAATCAGGCAGATAATAATAAAATTGGGCTTGAAGAGGAAATAAGGTTCCTCTTATGCCATGGAATCATGCACCTGATGGGCTATGATCATCCTGACGAGGAATCGCTGGAGTTATTGCTGCAAATTCAAAATGAAATCCTGAGCGCTATAAGATAAAACCCAGAGTCCTTGTTAAAAAAGCTCCTACAAGAATTGAAATCCCAAATGTGCCTATCCATAGTAAAGAAGCTTCTTTTAGGCCTCTTTCCTTGTAAATCACAATTAATGTGGCAAGACACGGCACAAAAAGCGTTACTACAACAGCTGCCACAAGGATTTGTAAATCACTTAGCACTGCTGTGCTTTCTTCAAGCCCGGCCATGCCAAGCAATCCAACAGAGGCAAAGTCTCTTCTGATCATGCCCATTATAAAAATGTTTGAGAATTCAGCGGGCAGCTGAAGAAAGTTGACAATTACCGGGGCTAAAACGTTTTGAAGCCAGTTTAGAAACCCTGTCATGCTTAAAATACTTATGATAACTGAACCAATCGCAAACACAGGGACAGCTTCGCCCAGAAAATGAGTAATCCTGAAAAAAGTCTTATTAAAGGTGTTGAACAAAAGAGGAACCCTCATAGGCGGCAGGTCAATAATAAGGTCAGTTGCTTTCCCCGGAATCATCCTGTCTAAGGCAGTTCCTGTTAATACCATTACCGCAAAAATACATCCTAAGTATACAAGCCATATTTTTAAACCGCCAATTGCCGCTACCATAGCTATGATAATTGCCTGCTGGGCTGCACATGGAATTGTTATGCCAATTAGCGCTGTTGCAATGGTCCTTTCTTTTTTAGAACCGAGGATTCTCGTTGTAATTGTTCCCATTGCCCCGCATCCAAAGCCTAATAACAGCGGAATAACAGCTCTTCCGTTGAGGCCGATTTTGTTTAAGATATTGTCTGTCAGTACAGCAAGACGCGGCAGGTAGCCTGAATCTTCAAGAACTGCCATAAACAGGTAAAATGCCGCTATAAGGGGTAGTAAAACCCCTAAGACAATCTCAACAGCCATGGTTAAAACCCCGAATTCCCCTGTCAGTATTTCATTTATGAAGGAAAACGGTATGATATTTTCGGTTAAGCCCCGGATCCAGGGTGAGTAGTTTTCATTTAGTGCGGTAAAGAGAAAATCAACAATATCCCCGGCTACAAAAACTCCTAATACCTGGAAAAGCAGGTATAGCATACCAATACCTGTTGCTATTCCTAAAGCCGGGTTTAATAGCAGGTTTCCGATAAAATCAGAAAGGCTTTGCTTTTTTTCAGTATGGACAATGATTTTAGCTATGATATTGTTTACTATTTCCCTTCTCTGGGAATAAATCCTGTCCTTAGCCTCCTGGTTTGTTGAATCCTGCGACTCAATCTCAATTATTTTTTGGAATTTATCAAAATTTGAAATTTCCTGGTCTTTAAAGAGTTCTTCAATATACGGAGTTTTATTGTCAGAAATGCAGTATTCACCGTTTTTAATGCTGTTTATAATCTCGGAAATTCCTTTTTTATGGATCGCAACCGCAGGAATAACCTGAATCCCCAGGATCTGCTTTAACATGGCGCAATCAACATCAACACCCCGTTTTTTAGCCTCGTCCATCTGGTTAACCGCAAGAATAACCGGAAACTCCATATCTATAAGCTGCCGGGTCAGAAACAAATCCCTTTCAATGCTCAGTGCGCTGACTACGTTGATTACAATATCAGCAGTGCGTACAATATTCTGGGTAACGATCTCATCATCGCTGTAATTTCCCAGGCTATAAGCGCCAGGAGTATCTATTATCTGCCCGAATTCAGTGAAAGCTTTTGATACATCAACTGTGGTACCCGGATAATTGCTTACTTCAACGTAAAAACCCGATAAAGCATTAAAGATTACTGATTTTCCAACATTGGGGTTACCTACAAGCGCGATTTTAGGGAGCTTATCAATCATTTCCGGGCTTAAGGCTTTTTTATTGCACTTTTTACAGCTTTTACAATTAAAAACACTCATATCTTTTTTTTTCAATGCATTTAAGATAAGAACAAATGTAAGGCACCCCGAACATATTGTCAAGAAAATTTATAGGCATTTATTTTACTCATCCGGCCAGAAAGAATGTTCTTTAAAGTATAATTATCGTAGTAAGAATAGGATAGAGTTAAATAATGATAAAAGAATTTTTCGAGGCGTCAATAGAATTTTTCAGTGAAATGGGAATGACAGGGCTTGGGCTGCTTGCCTTTGCAGAATCAAGCTTTTTTCCTATCCCTCCTGATATTCTGTTAATCGCAATGAGCATAAACACCCCGCAAAAAGCCCTGTTGTTTGCATTAATATGCACCACTTTTTCAACTTTAGGAGGAGGGCTTGGCTATGCCATAGGAAAATTCGGCGGAAGGCCGATCTTCCATAAATTTTTCCGGAAACACGTTCATTACCTTGAAAAAGTTGAGAACATGTATACAAAATATGGTTTATGGGCGGTTTTTGCAGCTGCTTTTACTCCAATACCTTATAAGGTGTTTACAATAGCAAGCGGAATTTTTTCGTTTAACCTTATGAGTTTTATACTGGCAAGCTTTATTGGCAGGGGCGCAAGGTTTTTCATTATAGGGATGTCCCTGATGTTCCTTGGTGATCGGGTCAAGGATTATCTGGAATTATTAATCCTGGCTGCTATAGCTGCTATAGCAGTACTGGTATGGCTTTACTACCGGCGAAAAAAATCTATGTCCGGGCCTGAATACGAATGCGAGAAAAACCGGGGTTAATTCATTTTTTGAAGTTAGTTTATCCAAATGGCGGGTTCAAAATTCCTTAAGTTTTATTAAGATCAGTTTTTTCTTTCGAAAACCAGCTATATCTTTAGATAAGCGCTATTTCTCCTTAATATTAAGTTTACATGCTGTTTAAATACCTAAAGCGGTTTTTGAAAAATGTCGATACAAATAATACGTTAAGCTTCCAAGGAGTACACGATGGCCTTAAACGTAAACACAAATTTAGCGGTTGAAAGATCAGCAAACGTTTTTGCTACTCCAAGCAACGGGATTGTTAGTGATAGTGAATTAACAAACGTTGCAAAGCAGATTCTTACTGCTGCACCCGGAAAATCTTTTTCAAGGGTTAATTCTTATAACAGCCTTGATGTTAGGTTTTTTGAGGCCGGATATGACTTTAATGCTGTAAAACAGACAGCAGTTAATCGTACAGGACTTGATGTCAGCCTTTCCCAGAATGCGTATAATTCTATAAACGCTCTTAAAGCACATGCCGCACAAAATCAGGCAATGAACCTTACAAAATCAGTTGATGGGAAAATCCATATTAACATTGAAAAACCTGAGAACGCAGAATTAAAAACAGCTTTAGCAAATTTTAATACTGATGTAGAGGTTTTCCAGGCCTCTACCACTAATAAAGACAGAAGAGGGCCGGGCGGGTTCTATATTCCCCGGGAAGATAGAGAGGAAGAAAAAGAGGAAGGACTCAATTTAGTTATCTAATCGAGGGAAATCTTGATAAACCAGACGACAGGTTTTAGTTAAAACCTGCCGTTTTTTTATTTAGCGATTAAATTTCAGTTCACAGTAAATGTAGTCAGCACATACTGTTTAAAATAATTCTGCTCCTGTAATCTAAGAAAACTTATTTTGAAAGCCTGTCTGCTAATTTATCGAGGCTATCCGCGACTTTTTCAAGTTTATCCTCAATAACCCTGCCTCTTCTGCTTTCCATCACATTAAGATAGGTAAGGAATATAAGGACAATAAATAATAAAGGCATAAGAGTTATTATTAAAGGATCAACTGACATACTTACCATAATTCACTCAATCTCCATACTATTAAATACCATTTAATTTTAAATAAATTTTAAATTTTTGACAAACCCTTTGTTAAAAATTTTACTAATACTCCTCTTTTTAACGCAGGTAAATAACAAAGTATGATTTTAAATTTATTAATTTTTCTTAATATTTTATCCAAGATTTGATGCAGTTTTTGCAGTCTCCTGGACAGTTTTTATAAGAGCTGATCTGACATGTTCATTTTCCATGACAGAAAGTCCTGCAATTGTGCATCCTCCGGGAGTTGTTACTTCATCTTTTAATAGGGCCGGATGTTTTCCTGTGTCAAGAACCATTTTTGCTGCACCCATGGCTGTTTGAGCGGCAAGTTTTATTGCAACCTCTTTTTTAAGACCCATTTTAACCCCGCCATCAGAAAGAGCATCAATAATCAGGTACATAAAAGCCGGGCCGCTTCCGCTAATTCCTGTTACTGCGTTGATGAGATGTTCTTCCGCTTCAATGCAGCCGCCTGTGGCTTTAAATAACTCCATAATAAAACCGGCATGTTTGCAAGTTGCGTGTTTTCCCTTACAAATCGCTGACATTCCCTCTCTGACAAGCACAGGCGTGTTTGGCATGACTCGTATAACGGGAATTTTTTTATCAAAAATGCCTTCTATGCTGCTTGTGCTAACGCCGGCTGCGATGGAAACAATTAATTTATCCTCTGTAATAATGTCTTTTAGCTCTGCTAAAACGCTTTCAATTGCATGGGGTTTAACACAGAGGATAATAATGTCTGAAGAATTTACCAGTTCCTTATTATCAGAGATAACTTTTATCCCTGTTTCTTCAGCGGTGTTTTTAGCGGTTTCCGGCATAATTTCAGAGGCTTTTATGTTATGTTTTGGGACTATTTCTGAGCTGATTATGCCTTTAATTATGGCCTTTGCCATTGTCCCGGCCCCAAGAAAGCCCAGCTTACATTCTTTTATCATAATTTAATTTCTCTTTTACGCTATTTTACGGCTTTCTGAAAAGAATCAAGAACATTTTTCAGCTTGTTTCTTTCCTCTTCAGAAATCACTACCAGAGGAGGCCTTACATAACCCTCGATTAAGCCCGTTTCCTGCATAGCAGCCTTTAGGGGTGTTGGGTTCGGCGCCATAAACAGTGATTTAAACAGCGGATATATTTTATGCTGAATCTCTGTTGCTTCCCGGGTTTTTCCACTCTTAAACGCCGTGATCATCTCTTTTATTTCTTTGCCGACAATGTGGGAAGCCACGCTTACCACACCATAAGAGCCTAAAGATAACATTGGCAGTGTTAAACTGTCGTCTCCGCTGTAAATCAGGAAATCATCAGGGGTTTTCATAGCTATTTCAGTTACCTGGTCAAGGTCCGGATTGCTTTGTTTTACGGAAGAGATATTCCCAAACTTATCAGCAAGCTCACAAATTGTGTCAGGCAGCATGTTTAAACCTGTTCTTCCGGGGATATTATAGATCATAATCGGAATATCAACAGCCTGCGCAACCTGTGAAAAGTGCTCGATCAATCCTTTTTGAGAAGGTTTATTATAATAGGGGACAACTGATAATATTGCGTCAGCGCCTGCATTTTCTACCTGTTTAGAAGCTTCAACAGCTGTTTTTGTACAGTTTGAGCCTGCTCCTATCATGATTTTAACCCTGTCTCCGGCTGCGTTTTTTACTGCCTTTAACAGTTCAAGCTCTTCTTCATGAGTTAAAGTCGGGGATTCACCTGTTGTTCCCGCAACAAGAATTGCGTCTGTGCCGTTTTGCGCAAGGTGGTTTGCCACTTTTTCCACGGCGTCAAAATCAATTTCAAGGTTACTATTGAACGGTGTTAGCATTGCTGTGACGACTTCGCCAATATTAATTCTCATAAGTTTGCCCTCGTCTAGTGCTTTCAAACTTATTTTACCAGCAATATGAATTTTTCAAAAAATTTTATGCAATATTTGTAATTAAATTACAATTATTTTTTTGCTTTCTTTTCTGACTCGTTTTCACCTGCTTTTTGCGGTTCAAGACTTTTTAATTCGTAAATATCAATCCAGGGGTCGCTTAGGGCTGATGAAAACACTTTTCCCTTAATAAGGACTTCATCACCGCTTTCCATATCAAGAAACTTCTCTGCCTGTTCTCTTTTTATGATAAGTTTTAGTTCGGAAAATGGAATAATATGATTTCCGGGCACACCGGGCTTTCTGATCAACACTGATATATGATCTTTTGAGTCTCTCATCGCTTTATCGTAATCCAGGCCTAATGTGGAGAATTTATGAAACCTGGCAAGGATTTTAACATCTTTATCCAGGTAAGAATCCGGGTTATTAACTAAATCAACAGGATTAACAGCTATAAATTGTTCTATAACACAATTTTCAGCGGGAACTTTATCCTGGACCTCTTGTGCAAAAGCACAACCAGGTGATAAATTAATGACCAATACTGAAAAAATAATCAGCGCAGCTGTTTTTAATAAAAATTTCATAAACCTCTTCCTTATCTTGATAAGCTTTCTTTTATAAGAACATATTAGCACTTATTATATTTTTTGGTAGTGATCAATTAATGACTGATAAAAATTTTTCCTTCTTTTTGCTGGTATTCAGTTATGTATGGCTGAATTGGCGGAATATCAATAACCTGTCCTTGTTCTAAAACAGCTTCTTTTTCAATAAATTGAT